>JBGQCW010000311.1:0-3235 GCA_041495565.1 Candidatus Acidiferrum sp. | reverse complement strand
GATCGGGGAAGCGCGTGGTGAGTTCGTTGAGGGCTTCGGCGATGGTCGAGGCGCTACAGTCCACTTTCGGGGCGCCAGCGGTGAAGCGACGGAAGGCGGTCGGGATTTCGATAGTGATGGGCATTTCTAATTCTCCTTCTCCAGTTTGAAGTTATGCCTTTGCACTTGCTGCGGTGGCGTCGAAATGGGCGTCGAGGTAAGCCTCGAAAGCGTCAAGGCGCGGGGCGATAGCTTCGGTGGCCGGGAATTCGGCGGCAATGGCGTCCGTCGTTTTCAAGCCGTTGCCGGTAATGCAAACGACGGTGATTTCATCCGGCTTGATGCGATTTTGCGAAATAAGTTTTTGCGTGACGCCTGCCGTTACGCCGCCGGCAGTTTCGGTGAAGATGCCCTCGGTCTCGGCGAGCAGCTTGATGGCGGCGACGATTTCCGGGTCGGAAATATCTTCGGCCCAGCCGCCGGATTCGCGGATCAGCTTGATGGCGTAAGGGCCATCCGCCGGATTGCCGATGGCGAGAGAACGCGCGATGGTATTGGGCTTTTGCGGCTCAAATCGCTGGAGTTTGCGCTTCACGCAGTCGGAGATCGGTGAACAGCCAGTAGCTTGCGCGCCGAAAAACTTTACCAGCTTCGCTTCGACCCAGCCAAGAGTCACCAATTCGCGGAATGCCTTTGCAATCTTCGTGATGAGCGAACCGCCGGCCATCGGAACGACGACGTTGTCCGGAAGCGTCCAGCCGAGTTGCTCGGCGATTTCGTAGCCGTGGGTTTTCGACCCTTCGGAGTAATAGGGACGCAGGTTGACGTTGACGAGTCCCCAATGGAAGCGGTCGGCGATTTGCGCGCAGAGGCGGTTGACGTGGTCGTAATTGCAGTTGATGCGCACGATGCGCGCGCCGTACACAGCGGTGTTGAGCACCTTGGCGGGCTCGAGATCCGCGGGGATGAAAACGCACGCGTCGAGACCCTGCTGCGCGGCTTGCGCGGCGACGGCGTTCGCGAGATTGCCGGTGGAAGAGCAGCCGACCGTCGTGAAATGGAAACGGCGCGCAGCGGCGAGAGCGGTAGCGACGACGCGATCCTTGAAAGAAAGCGAAGGGAAGCACACGGCGTCGTTTTTGAAATAGAGATTTTTCAGGCCCCATTGCGCCGCGAGCTTGCGCGATGCGACCAGCGGCGTGCCGCCGACAGCGTTGCGGGCGGTGAAGTCTTCCGGGAGAGGCAGGAGCTCCGAGTAGCGCCACATATTGAAGTCACGGGCGGCGAGATTTTCGCGGCGGACGATTTTCTTGAGCGAATCGTAATCGTAAGCGACTTCGAGAGGGGAGAAGCAGTCTTCGCAGAAGGAGCGCGGCGCGTTGCCCCAGGTCTTGCCGCATTCGCGGCATCGGAGTTGGTAATGGTCGTACATGACGCACCTTTCGGAACGACGCTCCTGAATCAATGGCGCTGAAACGCAAAGGCGCCCGCCTCAGAAGGCAGCCGCTACAACGTCGACGTGGAATTCGATTAGGGCCGCGCGGAGGGAAAACGAAAAACCCTCCGTGCCAAAGTGCTCGGAGGGTCTCAGAAAATCTTCTGGGAAACTCGAAAAGCTCTTTAGCAGTTTTTTACGTGGAGCAAGTTGCCCTAAATCGCCACGTGTCGCCGCAACCGCAGCTAAGTCCTTTATGCCTGAGCGAGCTACGGATGTCAAGGGCGGATTTTTCTGGGATTTGGTCTGCGGCGCAAACTAGTTTGCAGCTTTCGTTCTTCGCCCTCGCGCGTCGCTCTTTATATATACTATATTATATATAACTACTTAACGAACAATTCGGACATGGTCTCGGTTTGTGGGCCGATGAAATGGCTGGCAAGGTTTTGCGCCAGAAGGGGATCAATCTTGGCGCCAGCGATGGCTTTTTGTGCGTGTTCGCGGTGGGCATCGCGCGGGCCGGAGAGCGTGATGAGCGCGGCGGCGAATTCCATTTGCGGGTCGTCTCCATTTTGAGAGCGGCCGCGCAGGGCGAGAGCTTTCTTCACCAGGGCGTAGCCGTCGACGCCCGCCGCGGGATTCTGCTCGTCTTTCGAAACGCGCATCCAGCTTTGGCCGATCCACTGCTTGTAGGTTTCCGCCAGATAACCGGCGTCGAACCAAGCCAAGGCATCGGGGTGGCCCGAGGATTCGGCGGAAGTCGCGCGAGCGTGAAGCCTGGCGAGGAGTTCCTTCGCGGCTATGGGATCTTTGCGGGCGTAGAGAGTGGCGCGGCGAAGCGTTTCCATTCGAACGAGGATAGGAGTATCCGGGCGGAGAATTTCCAGCGTGTCCCGGACGAGGTTCTTCAGGTCGTAATTTTCGCCGCCGCTAAGGTTCCAATTGTGGCTGATCCAAGGCAAGGATTTTGCCTGTCCGATTTCAATGGGATGGCAGATGAGAGGCGGGCCTGCCTGGGCGACGTTTGCGAAACACAGCAAGGCTGCCAGGAGTACGGCGGCGAACCGGGGCGAGCGAAACTGTTTGGGTTTCATGGATTTTCTAATCTCCTTCCGAATTGTTTCTACCTTCAGGGAAGAAGACGCCTCCCAATGGAAAGGTGTTAACAGCGGAACCGTGAAATGATGAACGAATGCTCGGAACCAACTCGCGCGGAACTGCGCTGACGGGAAGGGATCGTCTCACTGTCCGGCAACGCGACTTACCGTCCGAAGCCCGGTTCCGCTACTTCCCGTAATGCCGTTGTGAGTGAGGGAGCGACGCAGCGCTGTAGTCGTGATGCTGGAGACCGTGGGCATGCGCAACTGACGCCGGAATCCGAAAATCGGCGACGAGAGGGAGATGATCGGAAGCTACCAGGGCGGCACGACTCCGGTGAAGAGACAAAGATTCCAGGTGAAGAGCTTCATCGAAATAAATGTGATCGAGGTGCAGGAAGGGCAGAACGCCGGGATAGGTACGGGCGCGGCCGAGATGGGCGCGGATGTCGGCGCTTTGAAAATGAGATTTCAAGAGGCGCGACGCCAGGCCTTTTGTCCACTCGTTGAAATCGCCGAGGACGATACGTGTTCCCGGCAGCTCGCTGTCGGCAAGGACTCCGAGGTCGACGAGCTTTCGAGCCTGATGGCGGCGTTCGAAGAAGGAGGTACCCAGGTGAATGTTGAAGACATGCAGGACGCTGCCGTTTTCGAGGTGGATGTCGGCCTTCAGGCAGCCGCGGCGTTCGCGGCCGCGCGCAGAAATATCGTAGTTCTGCGGATC
>JBGQCW010000310.1:0-3261 GCA_041495565.1 Candidatus Acidiferrum sp. | reverse complement strand
CATCGACGAGCGGCCTGAAGAAGTCACGGATATGCAGCGTACGGTGAAGGGCGAAGTCATCAGCTCCACCTTTGACGAAGCGCCGCAGCGCCACATTCAGGTCGCGGAAATGGTTTTGGAAAAGGCCAAGCGGCTGGTCGAACACAAGCGCGATGTGGTGGTGCTTCTCGATTCCGTGACGCGTCTCGCGCGCGCTTACAACGCCGTCACGCCGCCTTCCGGCAAAGTTCTTTCGGGCGGTATCGATGCTAACGCTTTGCAGCGCCCGCGCCGTTTTTTCGCGGCCGCGCGCCACGTCGAAGAAGGCGGCTCGCTCACCATTATCGCCACCGCGCTGATTGACACCGGCAGCCGCATGGATGACGTCATCTTTGAAGAATTCAAGGGCACCGGCAACATGGAAATCAACCTCGACCGCCGCCTCTCGGACAAGCGCGTATTCCCCGCGATCGATATTCAGCGCTCCGGCACGCGCAAGGACGAATTGCTGCTTCCGCCGGACGAGCTTAGCCGCATCTGGGTATTGCGCAAAGTCTTGAGCCCTCTCTCGACCGTTGAAGCGATGGAACTACTGATCAGCCGCCTCACAAAGACCAAGTCTAACGCCGACTTCCTCGGCTCGATGTCCACTCCAGCCTGAGTAGACCGCAAGCGTTCGACTTCAGACCCCGTGAAAGAGAAAGCGCAGCGAGTTTCCGCGCTGCGCAGATTTTACCGGCGCCGTTCGAAATTCTCGCGCTTGTCCTTCCCTGCGGACAAGGCAGCCTCCCAGGTATCGGGAGTCTCGATCGTGTTCTCAACGAGCTTTTCGCAAACGGCTGCCTGCTGCACATCCTTCGGCTTCGCGTGGCAGAGGAACTGCACGTCGCACAACTTCACCTCCTTCCGGGAACACTTCTCCCAGAGCGAAAACTCCGGGATTGGAGCGGCGCGCTTGGGCGCTGGTCTGGTTCGCTCCGGATTGCGCTATCGTCAGCATCGGCATCACTAGCAGGACGCCTACAATCCCAAGCAGCGACATTGCAAACAAGCGGTTCATCCCGGCCTCCCGGCTTTCGCCAATTCCCTTTCGCGTTCCTGCGCTAGCATCACAATCAGCCGCGCGGTCTCTTCGATCCCCATCGCCGTGTTGTCCACCAGCACCGCATCCGCCGCGCGCATGAGCGGAGACACCTTGCGTTCGCGATCGCGTTTATCTCGCTCGATCACTTCATCGAACACTTCCGCGAGCATCAACTTATCGCCTTTTTCCTGGTGCTCTTTCCAGCGGCGTTCCGCGCGAGTTTCCGGTGAAGCATCCAGAAAGATTTTTAGCTCCGCCTTCGGGAAAACGACCGTCCCGATATCGCGCCCTTCCATCACCACGCCGCCGCCCGCGCCGGCGCGCTGCTGCTCCGCAACCAGCACCTCGCGCACTTTCGCGAACGCTGCGACATGCGATGCCGCTTGCGCCATGTCCGCAGATCGAATGTCTCGGGTGACATCTGCTCCGTCGAGAAAAACGCAATTCTTCGCGCCGGCGGCTTCGTGCTCCGGCGAAGGCGCTCGCAGTTCGATGTGCGTTTCTTTCGCGAGCGCTTCGAGGCGGGATTCGTCGTCTAGCGGAACGCCATTCCGCACTGCTTTCAGGGCTAGGGCGCGATACATCGCTCCGCTGTCGAGATACAAATATTGCAGAAGCACGGCGACGCGGCGTGCCACGCTGCTTTTCCCGGAACCAGCCGGGCCGTCAATGGCAATCGTAAGTTTTGGCATCAATGCGCTGCGTGATTGCTCGCAAAAGAGGTTAGAAACCCATGATGTTGTAGCCGCAATCGACGTAAATCGTTTCGCCGGTGATGCCCGAACCGGCCTCCGAAAGCAGGAACGCGGCGGTACCGCCGACTTCGGCCGGGTCCACATTGCGCTTCAGCGGCGCGCGGTCAGCGTGCGCCTTGAGCATGTCGCCGAGATTGGAGATGCCACGCGCCGCGAGCGTCTTGATGGGCCCGGCGGAAATCGCGTTGACGCGAATGCCGCGCGGCCCGAGATCGTTGGCGAGATAGCGCACGCTCGCCTCCAGCGCGGCCTTGGCCACGCCCATCACGTTGTACTTCGGCACCACTTTTTCCGCGCCGTAGTACGTCAGCGTGACGATTCCACCGCCTGAGGTCATCAGCGGCGCGGCCGCGCGGGCCACGGCGACCAGCGAATACACGCTGATGTCGTGCGTGATGCGAAACCCTTCGCGCGTGGTGTTCACGAATTCGCCCTTCAATTCCTCCGCCGGAGCGAACGCCACGCTGTGCACGATGCCCTGCAACACCCCGTATCGCGCTTTCAGTTCCTCAAAGAGCTTCGCGATCTGCTCGTCCGAAGAGACATCGCACATGAATCCCGCCGCGCCCGGCAGCTCGGTGATTAAGTCTTTCGCTTCCTGTTCGAGCCGCGCGTTCTGGTAGGTGATGGCCAGCCGCCAGCTGGCTTCGTGCAGTTTCTGGGCGATGGCCCACGCGATGCTGCGCTTGTTGGCCAGACCAAAGATCACCGCCGTCTTCTGCGTATCTGTCATCCGCGTCTCTCCACGATTGTCATCCTGAGGGTCCGACCAGGTCGGACCCGAAGGATCTCAACTCATCCACCATCGATCAACTTCCGATTGAACGCCAACCATCAAGCTGAGATCCTTCGCTGCGCTCAGGATGACAACATACTCTGCGTGCACAAGATGGTTAAATGCGGTGAAACGCTTTCTCAATCTCTTTGAGGGAATACCGCAGCACCACCGGGCGCCCGTGCGGGCAGCTCATCGGGCAATCGGTCTTGGCCAGCGCGTCCAGCAGCCATTCCATTTTCGACTGTTCGAGCGGCATGTTCACTTTGATGGCCGCGTGGCACGCGGTTGAAGCTGCGATCTTTGCTTGCAATGTTTCAATCGAAATCGCGGCGTTCTCGCGTTCAAGGCCATCGAGAATTTCTGTCAGTAATTTTTCCGCGTCCGGCGCCCCAACGCCGGCGGGCACCGCCTGGATGGCCACGCTTTTCGGCCCCATCGGCTCGACTTCGAAGCCGTTGGCGTTCAATTCTTCCGCAATTTTTTCAAAGGTGACGATTTGCCGCGGCGACAGCTCAATCACCAGCGGCATGAGCATGCGCTGCGCTTCGACTTTTCCGGCGCGCCGCGCTTCGAGATGTTGCTCGAAAAGCACGCGCTCGTGCGCCACGTGCTGATCCACGAGCCACAGCCCTTCGCCGTTCACGGCGACGATGAAACTCGCGCTG
>JBGQCW010000309.1:0-3276 GCA_041495565.1 Candidatus Acidiferrum sp. | reverse complement strand
AGACGCTTCAGCTCCCTCGACAGGTTGGACGGATCGATGCTCAGCCGCTCTGCCAAGTCCCGCAGATGGAGCCGTGCTGTGGGGTTCGTAAAATAATATGCCAGGAGCCGCCGGCGTGCCTTGGAACGAAGGTCGAACATATAGTCCAACTCTACCACACATGTGGTAATATCAAGCCACAACAAAGGACCGGATGAATCCGCATGAAGAAAATCAACTGCGGTGGCCCGGCCATTCGGAGATTCCACCGGAATTCGCCGAGATGTAAGGGCGCAGTTTACCGTGAAGTTTTTTTTGGTCGCTGCTGGCCGGTTGGGGCGAAATGCGCGTCCGTCAGCTCTCGGTTTTGAGCGGAATGACTTGAAGAAGTAATTGCGGACTGCCGAGCCTTCGGTTCGGAGCTGAATGGTCAGCCTCCGCATTAAATTTTGAGTGGGAGCGGGGTGAGCCCCTTCAGATGGACCATCCGCCAGGAGAGTCCAACGTCGTCCGCGCCTATCCCGGCGGGCGGCTCGCCACACAGCAATTTAGGAATGGGATTGATGCTGGGGTAATCGGAGAAGTCACGACGATTCTAAGGGGACTTCTTTGAAAGGTTGACCCTGGCGCGAACGCGTGTCTCACCTAGACCTCCCTTTACTCTTGGTGCAACTCATTTCGTTTCAATGGGGCGGTCCGGTTTGCGAACAGATATTGCATTTAGTGGCGCGTCCGTTGGTGTCCGCCTAATCTAGCTCTCGTCGCGCACCGCTGTTGCAGATCGATTCGATACATATGCCGAGTCCGATTCCGCTAGAACTTCGCTGGCTATTCCCGAAGGTCAAACCGCAACTCCCCCTGCATGTTGCAAGTTTTGTTTGCCTTACCCTGGCAAGTCTGCTGGCTCTCGTCACTCCACTCTCGATCCGATGGCTGATTGATTCCATCCTGCCAGCTCACGATCCTCATCTTCTCATCATCGCGATCGGGTTGATCTTCACGAGTTACGAAGGGAGAGCAGTTCTCAACGCCTTTGGCGGCTACCTAACCTTTCGAGCTACGCAGCACACCGCGTTGGCCTTGCGCACGTCTCTCCTGCGGCACCTCGACGCACTCTCCGCGGACTATTTCGACCGAACTCCCGTCGGCGAATTGCTGTATCCGTTTGAGGGACCAATCGACGAAATCTCGTACTTCGGTTCGGATCTCTTACCCTCAATCCTCCGAGCAGTGATTGCGGCGGGGGTGACTCTGTTGGCGATGACGGTCCTAAGCCCACATCTCACTCTTGTGGTCATCCCAATCGTTCCCGCATTTCTGGTCCTCCGTCACCGCTACAGAAGGAGGATCGGTCAACAGGCCGACTTGGTCCAGGCCGCCAGAAGCAAATTCAGCAGTTTTCTGCAAGAGCATCTCTCCGCCCTGACACAGATCCAGCTCTTGCGACAAACGGAACCGCAGGAGGTCAAAGCCTCTGAACTCCTGACTAACACCGTTTGTTCCCAAGACGAGCTGTGTAAAACAGGTGCTTTCTTCTCGGCTTTGTCGAACTTGGCGGTCGTGAGCGGGATTGCTGCGACTCTTACGTGGGGAAGCTTGATGGTTTTCCGTAATCAACTGACAATCGGCACGCTGGTAGCCTTCTACAGTCTATTGGTACAGCTCTTCGACCCGTTGAGTATGGCAATGGAGATGTACTCGCGGGCCCAGCGCACTTTTGCAAGCGTGCGTCAGATTCAGGCGGTCCTCGAGGCCGCTCCAGCGGTGAAAGAGCACCGCCACGCACAACCGCTTGCTTCGGACCGCCCGATGCATATCGCGTTCAGAGACGTTTCATTCGTCTACCAGCGGCGAAGCGATGTCGTCCGTATTCCGCGCCTGGATA
This sequence comes from Candidatus Acidiferrum sp., assembly GCA_041495565.1. Classification (GTDB taxonomy): domain Bacteria; phylum Acidobacteriota; class Terriglobia; order Acidiferrales; family UBA7541; genus Acidiferrum. The sequence continues at coordinate 1,412 of JBGQCW010000309.1, read as the reverse complement.
TTCTCCAGGGAGAACGTATCACCATTGTGGGCCCGAATGGTGCCGGCAAGAGCACGCTAGCAAAACTCCTGGCGCGCCTCTACGACGTTGACTCGGGCGGGATCTTCATCGCCGGGGCAGACGTTCGTGCGGTGACACTTGCGAGTCTGCGTTCGACCGTCTGCTATCTGCCGGCACAGCCGATACTCTTTCACCGATCCATTGCCGACAACCTCCGAATCGGGAGATCCGATTCCACGCGCGATGATCTGGAACGCGTCCTGCAATTGGTTGGGCTGACAAAATACCTGGACGGATTTCCTGGCTCACTGGAAGAGTACATCGAGCCTAGCGCATCAAATCTCTCGAACGGGGAACGTCAGCGGGTGGCGATTGCGAGAGCGCTTCTCCACCGGCCAAGAATCTTGATTCTTGACGAGACGACCTCCTCTTTGGATCCGTCCTCGGAAGAGGCGATGCTTCGAACGATTGACCGACTGCTCCCAGACTCGACTCTCATCGTGGTGTCTCATCGCTTGCAGTCGATCTCACGGATGGGAAGAATCCTGGTGATGCGCAAGGGGCAAATCGTGGGAGATGGAAACCACTCCATTCTCAAGGCCGCAAACCTTTTCTTTGAACCTCCATGTGTTCATAGCACATGATTCGACTATTGGGATAACTCCCCCGACAACTGAACGGCAGTTGGTGCATCCTTGGGTGAGTTGCGTGTCACGCTATGTCTCTTTTTCGGGGAACATGCCCGGCATCCAACGAGAAGCCAGTTGAGCAGGAAATGCGAGCCGCAACGGAGCGCGCGGGCTGTAGTAGCAGTTCATCGACCGCACGAGTCCCGCAAGTGACGCCAACAAGGTCTCCGGTAAACTACGGCGGAAGCCAGCCGCTTTTTGAGCGAGTTCCACAGCCAAGTCGATAAGTTTTCCGCGAAAACGCGAGGTTTCGCCGATCAGTAGCGGCTCCATCAGGAAGACCGATTCACCGTGATCTGGGGTCGCCAGAATGGCCGTCTTTATGTCCGCACCAGGACTCATGACAACACACATCGTGTCATAGGATTACAGGGCGTCACCAGGTATGTATGTCCTCTAGAATGTCCGCTAACAAGTCCGTATCAGATTGGGTCCCAAGCCACAAAGACGCCGCAACGAACTGTCTTGACATTGTCGGGCAGACAAGATAGCCTTGAGATCGAAGGAGTGACTATGCCATCCAGTTCTCTCCGCAGTGAAAAACTTGATCTCCGGTTGACGCGCAAGGCTAAGACAGCGTTGAGAGCCGCCGCGGCGGCCTCCAATCGCTCTGTAAGCGAGTTCGTTCTGGAGAGCGCACTGGCGCGCGCCGATGAAGCACTGGCGGATCGGCTTACCTTTGGGCTGAATGCAGCGCAATGGAAAGCATTCTTGGCAGCGCTT
>JBGQCW010000308.1:0-3286 GCA_041495565.1 Candidatus Acidiferrum sp. | reverse complement strand
TCCTCGGCGTGTTGGCCGTGAGCTATGAAGTCGCCACCGGGATCGGCACCTGGGGCGTGAATCGCACCGTCGGCTGGGCGGTGGGTATCACGTGCTTTGTTTTCTGGATCGGCATTGGCCACGCCGGCACCTTGATTTCAGCGATCCTCTTCCTGCTGCGCCAGCGTTGGCGCACGTCCGTGAATCGTTCGGCCGAGGCCATGACGATCTTCGCGGTCATATGCGCAGGCGTCTTTCCCGTGATTCACCTCGGCCGGCCCTGGTTGGCGTACTGGTTGTTTCCGTATCCCAATACACGCGGGTCCCTGTGGGTGAATTTCCGTTCGCCGCTCGTGTGGGATGCTTTTGCGGTCGGCACGTATTTCACAATCTCGTTGGTCTTCTGGTACTTGGGACTGATCCCGGATTTGGCGACGGTTCGCGACCGGTTGCGCAGCGGTTTCCGCTGGCGGCTGGCGTCCATGATGAGCCTCGGTTGGAATGGTTCCTTCCGAACCTGGCATCGATACGAATCGGTGTATCTCATGCTCGCGGGACTGGCGACGCCGCTGGTTCTCTCCGTTCACACCATCGTGAGCTGGGACTTCGCGACGGGAATCATCCCTGGCTGGCACGCGACGATTTTTCCGCCGTATTTCGTGGCGGGCGCAATTTTCTCCGGCGTCGCTATGGTTCTTACGCTCGTCATTGTTGCGCGTAAAACCATGCGGCTGGAGGACTACATCACGCTCCGGCACATTGATGTCATGTGCAAACTGCTGTTGCTGACCAGTGGCATAGTCGGCATCGCGTACGCCACGGAATTTTTTACGGCGCTCTATTCGACGAATCCCTACGAAGAATTCGCTTTCCTCAATCGCGCCTTCGGGCCTTTGGGATGGGCGTATGCCATCATGGTCGGTTGTAACGTCCTTGTGCCGCAACTGCTCTGGTTCCGGAAGGTGCGCGGTAATCTCTGGCTCGTCTTTCCGATTTCGATCCTCATCAATGTAGGCATGTGGTTTGAGCGGTTCGTCATCATCGTGAGTTCGCTGTATCGCGATTTTCTGCCTTCGAGTTGGTCCAGTTATCGCCCCACTCCGATTGAACTGTCGATGCTGCTCGGCAGCTTCGGTCTTTTCTTCACTCTGTTCCTTCTCTTTTGCCGGTTCCTGCCGGTCATCGCCATGGCGGAAGTGAAGGGTGTATTGCATGTCGGCCACAAACCGCTGGAATCTGCCTCCGCGCAGCTTCCCCGGCGCCTCCTGCCGGAAGGATTTGAGAGCAGCGTCGTCGGGCTGGGGGAAGGGGTGCCAAGATGAGCCGCAGAGTTGTTGTCGGAGTATTTGACGACGAAGAGAAACTGCTCGGCGTCACGCGGCAGGCCCGCGCCGAGGGCCTCAAGGTCATCGACGTTTTCACTCCGTATGCTGTTCATGGTCTGGACGCGGCGATGGGCTTGCGGGCCTCCCGGCTGCCGTGGGTGTGTTTCTTTGCCGCAATCACGGGTGCTGCACTGAAGCTGTGGTTCGAATTTTGGACGACCATGGTGGACTGGCCTCTGAACGTCGGTGGTAAGCCCTGGAACTCTCTCCCCGCTTTTGTCCCCGTCACGTTTGAAGTGATGGTGCTTTCAGCCGGACTGGCGACCGTTTTTGTCTTCCTTGTATTGGCGCGACTCCGGCCCGGGAAGAGGGTGGCAATGATTCATCCCCGCGTGACGGACGACCGGTTCGTCCTGGTGCTCGAGGAATCGGATGCGCGGTTCGACTTGAGGCGCGTACAGAGGCTCTTTGAAAAGTTTGGCGCTTTGGCGGTTGAGGAACGGCTCGAGGAGGCTTGATGTCGCGTCGAAATATTAATCTTGCGCTGCTCGCGTTTTTTCTTGCGAGTCTTGCCATGAATTGGATACTACGCCCCCAAGTCTCGCAGCCGAACCGTGAGTTCATACCGGAGATGGTGCGAACCCCGCGCTTCAACGCGTATTCCCCTAACCCGAACTTTCCGAATGGAATGACGCTCCAGACTCCTGTTGCGGGAACGATCCCGCGCGGATTCCTTCCTCTGCACTATGTTTCTATGCCAGAAGATGCAGTTCGCGCGGGAGATACTCTCGAGAGCCCTGTTCGGCTCGATGATCCGCAATCCGTTTCTCGAGGAGCGGTCGTATTTTCCAACTTCTGCGCACCCTGCCATGGGCGTGCCGGGAAAGGCGACGGCCCAGTGGTGCAGCGAGGTTTCCCCGCGCCGCCTTCGCTTTATGCGGACAACGCCCGGAAAATCAAAGATGGCCAGATCTTCCACATTTTGACCTACGGCCAGAAGAACATGCCCACCTATGCAAGCCAGCTCTCACGCGAGGATCGCTGGCACGTGATTGCTTTTGTGCGCTCTCTCCAGAAGCAGGCCTCGCCCGTTCCGGTGGGAGGCCAGCCATGAATGATCACCCGTATCCCGCGCGACTCGCTGCTTTGCGGAGGCCTTTGGCCGCCGTTGCCGCGATTGGCGGTGTGATTCTCCTTATTGGACTCGGGATTGCTCCCGGTCGAGCGTGGCCGGATTTGTTGTTAGGCAGTTTCGCGATGGTGTGCCTCGGCTTGTCCGGCATCTTTTTTGTGGCTCTCCAGTATGCGAGCGGAGCGGTGTGGAGCATTCCTCTTCGGCGCGTGGGTGAAGCTCTCGCCGCCGCCCTTCCCATTGGAGGCCTTGGAATTCTGGCGGTACTCCTCGTGCATCCTTCGATTTATCCTTGGTACGGCCATTCAGAAATTGTCACGGAAGGATGGGCCGGCTTCAAGAGTGCCTGGCTTTCCTACCCCTTCTTTCTCGTTCGTGCCGTGATCTATCTTGCTGCATGGTTGGGATTCTCCTGGGGGATTCGGAGAAACTCACATCGTCAGGACAGGGAAGGTGGATACGAACTCAGCCGGAAAAACACGCGCCTTTCGGTGGCCTTCATGGTGGTCTTTGGGGTGACCTTCTGGCTGGCGTCGACGGATTGGATCATGTCGCTCGAACCCAATTGGGCCAGCACGATCTTCGGTATCTACCACTTTTCTGGGATGTTTCTCTCTGGTCTGGCCACGATCGCTCTGTTCGCCATTGCATTGCGCGCGACTGGCCCGCTGCGCCACGGCGTAAGTAACGATCAGTTTCTGGATCTGGGCCGCTTGATCGTCGCCTTCGCAACGTTTTGGGCTTATATCTGGTTCAGCCAGTACATGTTGATCTGGTATGCCAATCTCAGCGAAGAAACGCCTTACATGGTGCTCAGGACAAGTTCGGGGTGGGGAAAATTGTTTGTCGT
>JBGQCW010000307.1:0-3287 GCA_041495565.1 Candidatus Acidiferrum sp. | reverse complement strand
CCGGTCCATTCCTGGTGAAGATGGTCGCGAAACTTCTGGATCTTGGCGGGATCAGGCGCGCTCATGAGTAACCTCCACGGCGGAGAAGTTTAACAGGATGTTCGGTGGGATGCCGGAGCGAACCGAATGGAGATGGTATCCACCGGCGAAAGATGGAAGACGATTTCATCGCCGGGTTCGATCCAGATCGGCGGGATGATGGAACCAGCGATGATGATTTGGCCGGCTTGCAGCGTCTCGCCGAAAACGGCCAGCAGGTTGGCGACGTGACGCACGATGTCGATCAGTTCGCCGGTCAATTTTTGCAGGGCCTGGACGTCGGTGATGTTCGCGATTTCGGTTCCGTTTCTGAGAACGCGGCCGGAGAGGCCGTCGAGAACGCCGCCAGCGCGGTCAGGATCGTTGCGACCGAGGATGACGTTTCGCTGATAGATGTCGCAGGCGAGCGTGCCTTCGACGTCGTCGGAGGGATGATCGACGTCGGCGACTTCGATGGCGGGGCCTAATCCCGCGATCGCAGCCATCGTCGCGCGGCGGTCAGCGCCAGCCGGCAAGTCTTTGCCAAGATGCACAGCGATCTCCGGCTCCGCCGCGGGCTTCTTCCAACCCGTGAGCGAGAGCGTCGTTCCGGAAGCAACCAGCCCGCGATCCGTTAGAAAGCCGACGAGCGGAGCGCTGATGCGAAGACGCTCCAGGGCGGCGGGCCCGCCGAAGGCAAGTTTCCAGCCGAGCGGTTTGTGGCCGGCTTCGAGGAGCTCTCGGCGGCGGCGGAGTTGCGCCGCCATTCCGCGGGAAATGCGCGGATCTTCCCAGGCTGCGGTCATGATTGCGGAGCCATGTGGGCGTCAGTAGCCTTCGGGTGGGATTTCGTAACCCGCGGTTTCGAGCGAGCCGGCGCCGCTCCAGCCCCAGACGAGCACAACGTCTTCGTTGCCGGTGTTGTCGAAACCATGCCAGTGTCCGCGCGGGGTGAAGATCACATCGCCCTGGCTGGAAGGCTCGCGTCCGGTGTCGGTGTAAATGAATCCGCGCCCTTTGATGACGATGAAGAATTCGTCGGCGTTGGGATGGCGATGCTTGTCGTGGCGCGCGCCGGGTGGAAGCACGGTCCATCCGATCAGAAGTTTGTCCGAGCCGGCGGTCTTCTGATCGATCAGGAACTGGACCTGCATATTGATCCAGCCTTCGTCCCGCGAGAGTCCGCCAACGTGTGGGACATCCTGGAGGTTGGTGCGGTACGGCTTCATTTCGACATCCCTCCCAGGCGGCGGTAGACCTCGTAAACGGTCACAAAGTCGTGATGGTCGAGGCCGAGGCCGCGGCAAGCATTCAACATTTCGTTGGCGGCCGCGCCGAGCGGAACGGGAACGCCCATTTTTCTGCCGAGATCGAGCGCGAGCAACATATCTTTTTGCTGGAGATTCACGTTGCCGTAGGTGGCGTCGGAAATGTGGCCCTCGAGAATGAGTGGCGCGCGATAGCTGAGCACCGGTGAAGCAACAACACTCTTCAGAAAAGCGTCGACGGCGACTTCACGAGGGACGCCGCCTTTTTCGGCAAGCGCGATGCCCTCGCAGAAGCCGATGACTTCGATGACGAGCGTCATGTTGAGGGCGACCTTGAGTTGCACGGCGAGGCCTTGCGCACCGATGTAGGTCACCTTTGGGCCGATGGCGAGCAAGACGGGCTGGACGCGTTCGAAGGCGGCTTTGTCGCCGCCGACCATGAGAGAAGCGTTGCCTTTTGAAAGCGTGAGCGTGGTACCGGAAATGGGGGCGTCTAGCATCGTCAAGCCTGCCTTCGCGAATTCGGCAGCGATCGCGCGGCTGGCGTCCGGGTCGATGGTGCTCATGTCCAGGTACACGGCGTCTTTTCGCAGGCCGGCGAGGATTCCGTTTTCACCGAGGGCAACGGATTTGACCGCGGCAGAGTCGATTACGATGGAGAAGACCACTTCCGAATCGCGCGCCACTTCGCGTGGAGTACCGGCCCAGAGCATGCCAAGCTTTAACAGGGCCGCTGCTTTTTCTTTGGTGCGGTTCCAGCCCGTGACGGTGTGGCCGGCGGCAAGCAAACGCGGAACGATGGCCTGGCCCATGTCGCCCAGGCCCACGAATCCGATCTTCACGAAGCACCTCTTTCTCGGCCCAAAAAACGCAGGGTAAATTTAATGGTGCGGATGCGTCATTTCTTCCAGAATTTCATGACGGCGGAGTAGTCGAGGTCTTCTTTGGCCGCGACTTTCACGGAGTTGTAGATTTCGCGGGCCGCGGCGGTGGCGGGAAGCGAGACGCCGAGCTGCTTCGCGAGATCGAGCGTGAGGTCGAGATCCTTGTGCATGAGGCGCAGGGGAAAACTGGGGACGTATTCGCCTTTGAGCAGATTCGGGGCTTTTACGTCGAGGACGCCGGAGCGGGCCATGCTGGATTGCAGGACTTCGACGAGCTTTTCGCCCGGAAGGCCGGCGGCGGTGACGAGAGCGAGCGCTTCGGCGAGCGCGTCGACTTGCAGGGCGAGGATGAGGTTCATCGCGAGCTTGATGGTTTGACCGGCGCCGTGCGGGCCGAGGTGGAACCATTTTTTGCCCAGCACGCCGAGGATGGGCTCGGCATCCTTCAGAGTGGCGGCGTCACCGCCGACCATGAAAAGCAACTCGCCTTTTTTTGCGCCCCAGTCGCCGCCGGTGACGGGGGCGTCCAGGAAGCGCGCGCCGCGCTCGGCGCAGGCGGCGGCGATTTTGCGGGCGAGGGCGGGAGAGACGGTGCTGGAGTCCACGTAGATGCTGCCGCGCTTGAGCGCTTGCATGGCGCCGTTGGGGCCCCACAAAACTTCTTCGAGAGCGGGCGGATCGCTGACAATGGAGAGGAGAAAGTCCGAAGCGGCGGCGACTTCCTGCGGGGATTTAGCGAGTTTGGCGCCGGCAGCGACGAGCTCATCGGCGCGGGAAGCGGTGCGGTTCCAAACCGTGAGAGAATAACCGGCTTTCAAAATATTCATTCCCATGGGCCGTCCCATGAGGCCGAGACCGATCAATCCAATTTTTTTAGGGCCAATTTTTTTAGGGCCAACGACAGGTTCCAAGGGAGGCCTCCTCGACGGCAGCGGGTGCGAAGCGCGTCTGCATTTTGCTCAAAAGAGGAGACGATTGTAGCCGAATCGCGGGGTGGAAGTGGTGGAGAGAAACTTTGCTCGAGGATCAGGCGGTCTTGGGGCGGTACGGGATAGGAAGGAGACCGGAACCACCTCCGGCGGAGGCTGCGGCGCTGCGAGGCTCTTCGCTGGACTTG
>JBGQCW010000306.1:0-3292 GCA_041495565.1 Candidatus Acidiferrum sp. | reverse complement strand
GCCTCTTTGCTGGCGAGGAAACTCTTCTTCCAAAATGACGGCAAATAAGGCAGCACGAAGCGGTCATCGAGGAGCAGAATCCCCAGCGCGAGGACGAGATAGTTCAGAAACGTGTAGTTCGCGGAGAGGATGATGCCGATTTGCCAGGGCGTCACAATGAAAAAGCATACGATTCGAAAGCGCCGCGGCAAAAACATCGCCCACACCAGTACGAGTTCGAGCGCCAGTGTGACAAACGACATCGCTGCGTGGAACCCGTGCGGCAGGTGCTGCAGATACCATCCGATCCAGGTCGGCAGCGGTCCGTTCTGGTAATACTCGTCCAGCGCCGTGAAGTTCCGCCACTGCGGGTCGCCACCCATGATTTTGGCCACGCCCGATTCGAAATAGATCCGGAAACATTCCCAGACCAGCAGGAATAGGCTTGCTCGCGAAGGTGGACTCTCTTCGCCCCATCCGGGACGGAATCCCCGCGGTGCAAAGAACAGCGCGATGAATCCGGCTTCCAGTAACATTCCGTCGGATTGGTAGGCGGAAAAATCCTGCGCGGCGCTGACGAACGAGAGGAAGCACACAAAACAGACGACGAGCATTCCGCGTGGCCAGAAATTCAGAACCAGGAGCAGCGAGGCGATCATGCCCACCCAGCAAACTCCCGTGAGCATGTGCGAGCTGTTCGAAAACCATAGCAGCGTCGGTGCATACGAGTAGCCCGCGCGGCCATAGTTTTCCGCCAGTGCCTGCAAGTATTCGCTTGCGGGAAGAATTCCGTGCGGCCCGATCAGCCCGCGGATTTGGAAGACCAGCGAGAAAAATGCGGAATAATAGATCAAGCCGAGAGCGCGCAGAAAAATCCAGCGGGGAAGCAAACGGCCTGAAGCGCCATGTTCCGAATCGAACAGCCAGCGAAGAGCAGAAGCAGGTGACCAGTCCTTCATCGGGCATCATTATAGCGGCCAAATTTTAGTAGCGTCCTAATTCGAGACTGCCGGAATCGCTTCGGCGCGGCCTCGACGGTGATATACTTTCGGGGAGGTGTTTCATGAATAAGTCAGCCCTGATTGCCTCGGTCCTCACGGTCCTTTTCGTATTAGGGCTCGTAGTCTATCGACTGCTTTGGGCTGCATCATCCGTGGCTGGTGCGGCTGGGCTCGGTCGATTGCCAAAATTACCTAAGAGCTGGCGACGTTGGCTTTTTGACGAACATAACGACACTTCCGCACGATAGCCAGTGTTCCTTTTTAGCTTAGGACAGCACTCGAATTTTCTCCGCGTTGACTTTTCTCCTCGCAACCCATAGCATTTTCTGTTAACCCGCGGACGCCATTCGTTCCTGCACTGCCGCGATTTCTGTCAAATCTATCGGAGGAAGTAATGGCCATTAAGGTTGGCATCAACGGCTTCGGCCGCATCGGACGTAACATCATGCGTACGGCGCTCGATGACAAGGACATCCAGTTCGTGGCTGTCAACGACATCACGGACGCGAAAACCCTCGCGCACCTATTGAAGTACGACTCCATCCTCGGCAACCTGCCGCACAACGTCACGCACACTGATGACACCATCGCCGTGAATGGGAAGAGCTTCAAAGTTTTCAAGACCAAGGATCCCGCGGAGATCGATTGGGCTTCCGTCGGCGCGGATATCGTCGTCGAATCCACCGGTCTTTTCACAAAAGGCGCTGACGCCAGGAGGCATCTCCGCGCACCGGTGAAAAAAGTCATCATTTCCGCCCCCGCCGACGGCCCGGACGCCACCTTCGTTCTCGGCGTGAATGAGAAGACCTACGACCCTGCGAAACACCACGTCATTTCCAACGCCTCCTGTACCACGAACTGCCTCGCACCCGTAGCAAAAGTTCTGCACGACACCTTCGGCATCCACAGCGGCACCATGACCACGATTCACTCTTATACCAACGATCAGAAGCTGCTCGACCTGCCGCACAAGGATCTGCGCCGCGCGCGTGCCGCAGCGGTGAACATGATTCCCAGTTCGACGGGCGCCGCGAAAGCGCTGCATCTTGTAATCCCCGAACTAAAGGGAAAGCTCGACGGCTACGCCATGCGCGTGCCCACACCCAACGTCAGCGTGGTGGACCTCACGGTATTTGTCGACAAGCCGGCTACGGTGGAAGCCGTAAACGCTGCATTGAAGGCCGCCGCAAATGGCCCGATGAAGGGCATCCTCGGCTACACCGAAGAACAGCTCGTCTCCGCCGATTTCAAAGGCAATTCAAATTCCTCCATCGTTGATTCTGAATACACAAAGGTGGTCGGTGATCGCTGCGTGAAAGTTTTGGCGTGGTACGACAACGAGTGGGGCTACTCCTGCCGTTGCCGCGATTTGATCAAGCTCTTGGCCTCCAAATTCTGAGGAAGGTTTTCAGTGATCAGTGCTCAATTCACTGGAAGGCCAGAAAGAAACTTCCGCCAGGTTTCTTCTCTGACTGAAAAGTGAGAACGGAGAGTGGAGTCAAATCTGGCGTCAGTCTTTTTCTTCACTGAAAACTGACAACTGAAAACTAAGAACTGAATTCATGACCAAGCTCACCATCAACGATCTCGATCTCCGCGGCAAACGCGTCTTCATCCGCGTGGACTTCAACGTTCCGTTGAAAGACGGTGTCGTCACCGACGACACGCGCATCCGTGAAACGCTTCCCACTCTCCGCCTCGCCATTCAGAAAGGCGGCCGCCTCGTCCTCGCTTCGCATCTCGGCCGGCCCAAGGGCGGCCCGGATCCAAAGTATTCGCTCCGGCCTGCTGCAAAGAAATTGGAAGAGCTTCTCGGAAAGCCAGTGGCATTTGCCCTGGATTGTGTTGGCCCCGGAGCCGAAGGCCAAAGCAAGGCGTTACGCGACGGGGAAGTGCTCGTCCTCGAAAACGTGCGCTTCCATCCCGAGGAAGAAAAAAACGACGAAGCCTTTTCGAAGCAGCTCGCCGCGCTCTGCGACGGCATCTTCGTTTGCGATGCCTTTGGCTCCGCGCATCGCGCGCATGCTTCCGTCGTTGGTATCACGCGATTCGTCCAGCAGTCCGCCGCCGGCCTGCTCATGGAAAAGGAGCTGGCCTACCTCGGTAAAGCCATGACGAATCCCGCGCGCCCCTTCGTTGCGATTCTCGGCGGCGCAAAAGTGAGTGACAAGATCGAAGTCATCGAAAATTTGATGAAAATCGCCGACGCCATGCTCATCGGCGGCGGCATGGCCTACACCTTCCTCAAAGCCGATGGCCAGCCGATCGGCAAGTCGCTCGTCGAAGACGACAAGCTGGACCTCGCGCGACGT
>JBGQCW010000305.1:0-3305 GCA_041495565.1 Candidatus Acidiferrum sp. | reverse complement strand
TACTGGGGATTTGTGGACCGCGACGCGATCATGGGACGGCCGTTCTTGATCTATTGGTCGGTGGACGCGACAAGCGGCGACTACAGCAGGGAGAGCACGTTCTGGACACGATTGACGGGAATTTTAGAAACGCTGGTGCATCTGCCGTCGCGGACGCGATGGAGCCGGATGCTCCACACGGTGCATTAGGAATCTCTTTTCAACGGGCACGGTACGCAGGAGCGAGCTAGTCTTTCGTTTCGTTCCGTTCCGGGCAAAGGCTCGCCCCTACCTTTTTCCGCATGAGTCTGCGAAACTTCCGAGCGAAATGAAGACGGTGCGAAAGTGGTGGAAACCGGCGCTGGCGATCCTGGTGTTATTGATCGCCTTGCAGGCCGGAGTGTCGTTGCTGGTGCGGACCCACCGCTTGCATGGTTATCTGGTGGCGCAACTGGAGAGGGCGTTTGGAAGGCCGGTGGAAGTAGGGAGCTTCGATATACGGATTCTGCCGAGTCCGCAACTCCATGCCGATAGCGTGACGGTGGGCGAAGATCCTGCGTTCGGCTACGAATATTTTCTCCGGGCAGAACGCATGAGCGCCGGTTTGCGCTGGATGGGCCTGCTGCGGGGACATTTTGAGTTTGGGACGATGTCGATGAGCAAGCCGAGTTTGATTTTGGTGCGAAATGCAGAAGGCCGCTGGAACCTGGAGAGGTGGCTGCCCCCGGCAAAAGTGAATCCCGGGCAAAGTACTCGTGTGTATGGGCCGCCCTCCCCCGTGGCGCCGGTGAATCGGCTGCAAAAAATTGAAATTGATGACGGCCGTGTCAATTTCAAGGAAAAAGAGAACAAGCAGCCATTTGCGTTCACAAATGTTTCGGGAAGCGTAGAGCAAGTGGCACCCGGACGCTGGCACCTACAATTGGAGGCGCAGCCCTGGCGGAGCGGAGTATTGTTGCAATCGGGAGGTACGCTCCGGGTGCTCGGAGACGTGGCGGGGACGTCCGCGCGGTTGCAGCCCGCGGAGATTCATTTGCAATGGAATGAGGCGTCACTCGCGGACGTCTTTCGTCTTTTCCGCGGGCAGGATTATGGAGTGCGCGGTTTGTTCGCGCTCGATGCGACGGCGAAAAGTGGAAACGCCAAGGAAGATCAGGTGGGAGACTGGACGATTTCGGTGCAGGGCCGCGCGGAGCAGATCCATCGCTGGGATTTGACGGAACGCGCGGACAATCCGCGTTTGAATGTAAACCTGAAATGCCGGTGGAATGCAGGCTCCGGAAACTTGGTTGCCGAGCAGATTGCGGTCGAAGGGCCGAGATCAAATCTGCGCGGAAGGTTCGAACGGACTGGCGGAAGCGCCGCGTCGATGGAACTGCGGCTCGATTCGATGGGAATTCAGGCGGCGGACTTGCTGGCATGGTACCGCGCGTTTCATCCGGACGTCGCGGAAGGAGTGACGGCGGAGCAGTATTTTACCGGCGGGATGATCCTGCGCGGATGGCCGCTGGCGGTGGAATCGGCTGCGTTCTCGAGCAGCGGAGGGATCGTTAAGGTGCCGGGCTTTGCTGAACCGGTGCGAATCGGGCCGCTGAGCGGAGGGCGGGATCGATCGATGGTGGTGTTTGGGCCGGTGCGAGTCGCGCTCGGCGGAGACATCCGTGACGTCTTGGCGCCGAAAAGGCGGCGTGTCGCGCTGGCGATGAATAACGCCGCGGATTTGACTCTCGCGCATGACTTAAACACGCAGTCCGGGAGCATCAGCATCGAGGGCAATTTCTTCAAGGTCGAGGATTTTCTGAAGTTGTCTGCGGCGTTTGGACACCCGTTGAATCACGGCTGGGAATTGAGCGGACAGGCGACGGCGGTGACGAAGTGGGAATGGGAAAAACCGTTCCAGGGGAACTGGAATGGAAGAATTGGTTTTAACAAGGCAATTCTGACCGTAGTGGGATTGAACCAACCGCTGAAAATATCCGAGAGTGCATTGGATTGGGCCGACGGGCGGCGCATGGCGCGGGTGATGAGGGTGGAAGCGTTCGGGGGAATGTGGACGGGAAACATCGAGGAAAAGCCGGTAGCTGACGGCGACAATGGGCCGAAGTGGAGTTTTCATTTGTCCGGAGACCAGTTGGATGCGGCGGAACTGGATCGCTGGGTCGGGCCGAGGGCGCGGCCGGGCTGGCTGCAGCGGCTGTTGCCGTCCCTGCTGGGTGGATCGGCGCCGAGCACGCCTGCGAGCGAGCTGGTGCGGCGCGTGAATGCCGAGGGCGAGCTCGAGGTGGGGCAATTGACCATTGAAAAGCTGAAGCTGGAGAAGGTTTACGCGAAGGGTTCGCTGCACGATTTGCAGTTGGAAGTGCAGGATGCGAGTGCGGAGTGGGCCGGCGGAAAAGTCCGGGCAAGGATAGACGCCAAGTTTTTGCCGCGGCCAACCTATGACGTAACGGCGCAGCTCGAACGCGTGAACCTGGCGCAGCTTCCGGGAACGGGGCGAGTCGCGGAACGCCTGGCCGGCGTGGCGACGGGGACTCTGCGGTTGAAGACGGAGGGCGTGGGCCGCGACGAATTGCTGGGGAAGCTGGCCGGGCGCGGCGATTTTCATCTGAGCAAGGTAGAATTTCGCGGGTGGGACGTGAACGCCAGCGTCGCGGACGGCGCCGCACACACGGGAGTCTCGCGGTGGGCCACCGGAGATGGCTCGTTCCGCTTGAAGGACCGCAGCATCTTGCTGGAGGAGTTGAAGCTGGACGGCGGGAAGGAATGGACGCTGGTTAACGGAACACTCAGCTTCGGGCGGGATGCGGACCTGACAGTTGAAACGGCAAGCGCGCGGAAGGGCAAGGATCGAAGGACAATTGATTTCGGAAGTGGTCCTGTGTTGAAGATTTCCGGGCCACTTAATGGACCAAAAGTTTCGCTGGAAAAGGCGAGCGCCCGTCAGCCTGCGGATTGAACATCGAACGGTTGATAAGGATCGCTTGATCGCGCGGGCGTGAAATCATCACCTTGGCTATGAAGCACACGATTCAACTGATTGCCGGAATGTTTCTTCTGGCGGTTGGCGCCGCGGGTGCTGGCGACAACCGCGTCAGACTCCTTCCAAAATTGCAGGCGGGGCAGACCCTCACTTATCTGATCCGGTACCGCAGCGATAAGAACGTAAAGACAGAAAGCAACGTGGCCGCGCCGATGGCCCCCAATGCCGTTCAGTTGGATGCACATGGACTCCTCCAGATTGACGTTTTGGACTTGCAACAGGCGGACGGCAAATCCACGATTCATGCGCGAGGTCAATTTCTGACTCTGGATTCCGGCGTGTGGTT
>JBGQCW010000304.1:0-3321 GCA_041495565.1 Candidatus Acidiferrum sp. | reverse complement strand
GGCGGATCTCTGCGAAAAATGACACCGTGAATGGGTTCCATCAGGTAAAACGGAACGCCCAGGATGGACTCATCGTCGCAGTAGAAGAGCACATTAGGCGCAGGGGCGTAGACAGAGTGGAGCCTGGAGAGGACTCGAAATTCGCGGCTCATATCGTGAGCTGACTTAACCTTGCTGCCGAAGGGCGGGCGGCGAAGGACCAATTCCTTGCTGCCGAGTTGAAGCGAGTAAGTGAGGTTGGAATGGCCGCTGGGAAATTGCTGGATACTGAGCGGCCCCGGTTCAGTTGGAAAGTGGCTGCGCAAAAAGGGCTCGAGTTTGCTCAAGTCAAGCTCTTCTCCAAGTCGAACTGTTGTCGGATGATCCAGCAGGTCGGCCATCAGCGATTCCCCTAGCGGTAGGTAAGCATGGCGGCATCATCCAGATGCGGGTGGGTATTGAACGCGCTGAGAGTAAACTGGTCCCCGGCATAAAGAAACTCACTCCAGGAACAGTTGCGCGACATCCAACTCACCTGCACGGTATCTTGCGGCGAGAGATTCAGTGCGCGCTGCATCGCGACAGCAATAGGGCCGCCAGACGTGACAATCGCAACCTGCTCGCCGCGGCCGCCGCTAGCCAAAATCTTTGAGAGGCCGAGATTCACTCGGGAACAAAATTCGGGCCACGTCTCCACGCCTGGCAAAGGGATCGCGCCGCGAACCCACTCTGCGATCACGGCCGCGAACAATTTCTGAAAATTGCTTCGTCGTTCACCGGAGCTGACCGAGGATTGAAATGCGCTGTGGAGCTCACGGATCCTGGCGCCGTTTTCGAGTAACCGGGGAAGGCCGCGTTCGAGCACGGCTTCTCCCTGATATTCGTCGAACTCCGGGAGCACGAGCGGCTCGGGGAACTTGAGGCCAGCTTTCCGGTAATCATCGCTCATGAGTTTCGCAGTATCTTTCTGACGGACGGATGGCCCCGTGCAGGCACGATCAAAAACGATGTGGTGTTGCGCCCAATATTCACCGAGGAGACGGGCCTGCGTTTCTCCGAGTGCGGACAGCTTGTCGTAGTTCTGCTGAAGAAACGAGGCTTGCGCATGACGGACCAGAAAGAGGCGACCCATTTCTCACCCGATAATTCCGCGACCATGGGACAGCAAACAATATCGCGAATAATGGCATTCGCGTAATGTCAGGAAACCTTCAAGACCGGCCAGCAGGAATTTCAATTGGCACGTTCGAACAAGCCGGCAGCGCCCTGGCCGCCGCCGATGCACATAGTCACGACGCCATAACGCGCTTTGCGGCGCGCCATTTCGCTGGCGATGGTGCCAACCATGCGTGAACCGGTCATTCCAAACGGGTGACCGATGGCGATTGAGCCGCCGTTGACATTGAGTTTTTCGGGATCGATACCCAGGCGGTCTCGGCAATATACCACTTGAACGGCGAATGCCTCGTTCAACTCCCAGAGGTCGATATCGCTTACCTGTACGCCGCTGCGCTTGAGCAATTTCGGAACGGCGAAGACCGGGCCGATCCCCATCTCGTCCGGTTCGCAGCCTGCAACCTGAAAACCACGGAAAACGAGTTTGTACTGAATACCCAGCTGGTCGGCGCGCTGGCGGGACATCAAAAGCGTGGCTGATGCGCCATCGGAGAGTTGAGAAGAATTACCGGCGGTCACGGTACCCTGGCCGCTGTGGGGATCAAAATGGGGCTTTAGGGCAAGTAACCCCTGCAGCGTCGTGTCTGGCCGGTTGCACTCATCGCGGTCCGCACAAACTTCCTCCTTGCCGCTTATCTCTCCCGACTTTCTGTCGAGGATGGCATGAGTGACGCGCATCGGCGCGATCTCACCTTCGAAAAAGCGATCCTGCTGAGCGCGGGCGGTGCGCTGCTGGCTCAGGAGAGCGTACTCGTCCTGCGATTGGCGGCTGACTTTGTACCGTTTGGCCACGACCTCTGCCGTTTCTCCCATGACCATGTAGAGCCCGGGCATTCGCTCCAGTAGTTGAGGATGCGGGTTGAAGTCCCGCGGCGTCATGGTGATGCTTTCCACGCCGCCGCCGATGGCTGCATCGACGCCTTCGTTGATAATCTGGTGCGCGGCAGAAGCGATGGCTTGCAAACCAGAGGAGCAGAAGCGATTGATGGTTGTGCCTGCGACCGATGCCGGCAGACCGGCCAGCATGGCGGAAATGCGCGCGATGTTCTGACCTTGTGGACCGTGAGGCTGGCCACAGCCAAGAACGACGTCTTCAATTTCGTTGGCGTCAAGTTTCGGAGTCTTGGCCACAACATCTTTAATGCAATGCGCAGCGAGTTCTTCGGGGTGCGTCAGGTTGAATGAGCCCCGAAACGATTTGGCCAGCGCGGTCCGCGAACTGGCAACCACAACTGCTTCTCTCATGTCCTCTCCAGCTGCCAAAGGATGAAGTTGAAAGGCTGAGCGCAAATGTCGCGCGATTGAATTTCTAAAAACTTGGAGGCTAGGCGACTGCGCCGTCCTCTTTGATGAATTCACCGAGGGTTTTGCCCTGCTCGGCGAGTCGCTTCAGCAAAGGAGCGGGGCGCCATGTTTCACCATGTTGCTTGTGAAACTCGCAGATGCGTTCGTAAACTTTTTTCAAACCCACTGTATCCGCATACCACATCGGGCCCCCTCGATAGGCGGGGAAACCGTAGCCGTTGAGATAGATGATATCGATGTCCACGGCGCGAAGCGCAAAACCCTCTTCGAGGATGCGCGCGCCTTCGTTGACGAGTGCATAGAGGCAGCGATCTACGATTTCCTCAGCGGAGATTTGGCGTTGCGAAATGCCGGCCTTGGTAACCCACCCTGCAATGAGCCGAGCCACCTCAGGGTCCGAAGTTGGCCGGCGCTGTTCATCGTATCTGTACCAGCCCGCACCGGTCTTCTGGCCATATCGGCCGAGCTCACAGAGGTGATCTTCGCAGAAAGGCTGGCGAACGCCGGGCTTCTGCAGGTGACGATATTCCTTGCGGATGCGCCAACCCACGTCGAGGCCCGCGAGGTCGCCGGTGGCGAGCGGTCCCATGGCCATGCCGAAGCCGCAGAGAGCTTTATCGACGGCTTCGATGCCAGCGCCTTCTTCGACGAGGAATTGGGCTTCGCGGCGATATGGACCGAACATGCGGTTGCCGACAAAACCCATACAGTTGCCGACGAGCACTGCAACTTTGCCGAGCTTCTTGGAAAGCTGCATACAGGTGGCGATGACTTCCTTGGAAGTAGCCTTGCCGCGGACGACCTCGAGGAGACGCATGACGTTGGCGGGGCTAAAGAAATGCGTGCCGATGACGAATTCGG
>JBGQCW010000303.1:0-3325 GCA_041495565.1 Candidatus Acidiferrum sp. | reverse complement strand
GGCGCGGTGTATGTTGCCGGGCACCGCATCCGCGACCACAAACCGTTCGGCCTGCTGAGCGTGTCGGACATCCTGGCGCAATCGAGCGACGTCGGCGCGATTAAGATCGCGCTGCGCCTGGGCGCACCGAAATTTTACGATTACATTCGCGCGTTCGGATTTGGCCAGCCGACGGGCGTGGACATGCCCGGGGAGAGCAAAGGGATTCTGCGGCGTCTCGAGAATTGGTCGGCGGTTTCGATCGGATCCATTTCGATGGGACAGGAGATTGGCGTCACGCCGATCCAACTCATCAGCGCCGTATCGGCGATCGCCAACGGCGGGATGCTTTACCGTCCGCACGTGATTGCGGAATTGCGCCGCGGAGATCAGGTCTTGCCTGCGGAAGGTTCACTGGTCCCTGTGGAACCAAAGCGCGTGATCAACGCGGAGACGGCCGCGACGCTCCGGCGGCTGATGGAAGGCGTGGTGTTGAACGGCACGGGAAAGCTGGCACATCTGGACGGATGGACCGCGGCCGGGAAAACCGGCTCCGCGCAAAAAATCGATCCGGCGACGGGACGTTATTCGCCGACGCATTTCATTGCGTCTTTTACCGGATTTGCGCCAATCAGCAATCCGGCGGTGACCATTCTAGTGTCGCTCGATTCGCCGGTCGGCCAACACGAAGGCGGCCAGGTGGCAGCGCCAGTTTTCAAGCGCATTGCTGAGCAAATTCTGCCGTACCTCGATGTGCCGCGAGATGTTCCTGTCGGGCCGCGGCTTGTTCAGGCCGCGTACAAGAATCACGATGCCGTAGACAGCGCTGCGCTGGAAGATTTCACCCCGACAGATTTTTCGGGACTGCCGGATCAACCTCCCGCGGAGTCCCCTGCGTCAAGTCCCAAAGAGAGCAAGGGCCGAACAGCTTCCGTGACGGTGGCTGTGGATGAAGGTGGCAATATCGAAGTGCCGGACTTCTACGGAAAGACGATGCGCGATGTAACCGAGGCTTGCATTCGCCTGGGACTGGACCCAGTTCTGGTTGGCAGCAGTCTTGCTACAAATCAAGCGCCCGCGGCAGGAGCGAAAGTTCGGCGCGGCGCGAAGATCACCGTGCAATTCGGAACACCGGCACCAAAGATCGCGAAGCTACACCAGAGAGCCAGGCATTAGGATGACAGTTGGATTGAGCCAAGAAGAAGAACAAGCACGGGACGCCGCCACGAACCAAGCCGACAGCCAATTGAATCCGTCCGTTCAGCGAAGCAAGGCAGACATCCGAAGAAAATTGAGTGAACTGTTCATCGGGATGGGAAAGGGCATGGAGATCGCCTTGCCCGCTGGGGCGAGCAATCTGGAAATTCGCCAGGTGGCCTGCGATTCGAGGAAAGTGCAGCCGGGGGCGTTATTCTTCGCTTTGCATGGGACCAAGGCGGACGGGAACGCGTTCATTCAAGACGCGGTGGAGCGGGGCGCGGTGGCCATCGCAAGCGCAGAGCCTGCGCCCAGCACTCTGTTGAGCGGCGTAGCGTGGATTCTGGTTCCAGATGCGCGCAAGGCGCTCGCGATCGCCTCCGCGAATTTCTTTGGCCAGCCCGCGAACGCGCTGCAACTCGTCGCCGTGACCGGCACGAACGGCAAGACGACCACGACCTCGGTCATCGATGCGATTGTGAAGGCTTCCGGAGCGAAGACAGGGTTGTTCGGAACCATCGCGTATCACACGCCGCTTGGTAATTATCCTGCGCCGAACACCACGCCTGAGTCGGTGGACCTCCAAGGATTTTTTGCGGAGATTCGCGACGCAGGCGGGGAATACGCCGTGCTCGAAGCCAGCTCGCATTCCCTGGCGATGGACCGTTTGTGGGGCTGCCATTTTCAGGCCGCGGTGTTCACCAACCTGACGCGCGAGCACATGGACTATCACAAGACCTTTGAAGATTATTTTGCCGCGAAGAAAAGGCTTTTCGAAGGAACAGGCGCGGGCGCTCCCGAAGTGGCGGTGCTGAACACAGACGATGAATTCGGGAAACGGCTGGCAGGGCTCGCGAAGAAAACCGTGACGTACGGACTGGAATCGCACGCCGACATCACCACGAAGAAATTTCAACTGACGTTCGATGGCTTGGCGTTTACCACGCAAACGCCCAACGGAAAAGTGCAGGTAGTTTCCTCGCTGGTGGGCCGCATCAACGTCTATAACCTTCTTGCGGCGATTGGTACGGCACAAGCGCTTGGTTTTTCAAACGAAGTCATCGAGAGCGGCATCCGAAATCTGGAGAGTGTTTCGGGACGCTTCCAGCGAGTCGATCTCGGGCAGCCTTTTCTGGTAATCGTTGATTACGCGCACACGGACGATGCACTAGAAAATCTGATTCGCACGGCGCGGGAACTGAATCCCAAAGGCCGGATCATCACGCTCTTTGGGTGCGGAGGCGAAAAGGACCGCACGAAGCGGCCCATCATGGGGGAAGTCACCGGCCGGCTGAGCGACCTGACGATACTTTCGAGCGACAATCCGCGCGGCGAAGATCCGCTGAAAATCATCAGCGACATCATCGTGGGCCTGCAGAAAACCGCGGGAAAATATCTGATCGAGCCCGACCGGGAAAAAGCCATTGGGCTGGCCATGGATGAAGCGCGCGCAGGCGACATGGTGCTTCTGGCGGGAAAAGGTCACGAGAATTATCAGATTCTTGGCGATCGCACACTTGAATTCGATGACCGTGTAGAGGCGCGGCGCGCTCTTCGCGAACGTGGATATGACGGGCCGCAAGACGGCCAATTAAAAGGGGAGCCGCAAGGCGGTTGAGGCTTAGGGTTTGGCACCTAGCGCGCTTAGGTTGTACCTGTGACGAGGGCGCTTGTGCCAATAGGTCACCTCTTGGAAGGAGGAGCCCTCAAAACGGTGAGAACACAACCAGGCTTGGGGTACGCAGTTAAGAAGAACCCTTTGAGGAACTTATGCGGTGGACGATTGCACAAGTGGTTGGCGCTCTGGGTACTCGGCCGGGGGCGAGACTCGACCCCCTGGCCCGGTTGGCCGGCGTCTCGATTGATTCTCGCACGATACGTACCGGAGAACTGTTCATCGCCATCCACGGACCGCGTCACGATGGACACGATCATGTGGGCAGTGCGCTGGAGCGTGGAGCAATCGCGGCGGTGGTGGCGGAGGACCAGCTTCCCCGATATGCGGGCGAAGTCAGCGGCCGCTGCATCGCGGTGGCAGATACCTTCGAGGCGCTCAAGCAACTCGCGCGCGCGGTGCGCGAAGCCTGGGGCGGGAAAATCGCCGGGGTCACAGGTTCTGTCGGCAAGACCACTACGAAAGAGATCCTGG
>JBGQCW010000302.1:0-3327 GCA_041495565.1 Candidatus Acidiferrum sp. | reverse complement strand
GCGTCGTATTCGGAGGCGTAGCCGCCGCGCAGCATCATGTGGATCGCCAGCTTCGCGCCGGCAAGGAACTGTTCGCCGAGCACCTTGATTTGGGTGGTCTGCGCGCCTTCCTGCCAGGTTGCGGCGAGAGGCTTGTAGCCGCCGCGCAAGAGTGCCAGCGCGGCTTCCTTGGCATCAGCGACCAGCCGGTCGCGGTTCATGGAGATGCCATCTTCGCGGCGCAAGTAGCCCAGATCGCGGCACTCTTCGGCGCTCGTGCCCACTTTGGCCATCGCAATCGCTTCGAATACCGGCTTCAGGGCGTGGAATAGATCCAGGTCTTCGCCGCTCGCGGCGTGTTCGTTCGCGCGAATCAGCATCTCTTTCGTTCCGCCACCGCCGGGGATCAAGCCGACGCCCGTTTCCACCAGGCCGATGTAGGCTTCCGCTGCGGCTTGAATCTTCGCTGCGTGCAGACTCACTTCGCAGCCGCCGCCCAGCGCCAGCCCTTGTGGGGCGGCGACAACCGGCTTTGGCGCGTATTTGATGGCCAAGTTGATGTTCTGAAACTGCTTCACGGCCAAATGCAGTTCGTCCCACTCCTGTTCCTGGGCTCCCACCAGCACCAGCATCAAGTTCGCGCCGACGGAAAAATTCACCGCCTGGTTTGCGATCACCAGGGCGTCGAAGTCCGTTTCCAAGCGCTTCAAGCCTTTGTGAATCATCGCGATCAGGTCGGCGCCGATGGCGTTCATCTTCGCGTGAAACTCCACGCACGCCACGCCATCTTCGAGATCAATGAGGCTGGCTCCGGAATTGCGCTCCACCTCGCGTCCGGCATCCTTCAGCGATTTCAGAATAATGAAGCCTTTCGGCTCTTCCACTTTCTTTGCGCGGCCGGTTCCGAGGTCGAAAACCGTCGTCGTGCCTTTCTCGGATTCGTAAAATCCTTTGCGGCCACTGGCCAAAACCTTTTCGATGACCGGGGGCAGCGTGCGTCCTTCCTTCTGCACTTGTCCCGCGAAATTCTTTACACCGATCGCGTCCATGATCTCGAAAGGGCCGAGTTCCCAGCCAAAGCCCCAACGCATGGCGCGATCCACATCAACCACATTGTCGGAAATCTCCGGCACGCGGCGGGCCGCGTACAGGCACGTCTCGGAAAGCCCGCCCCACAAGAACTGCTGCGCCTTATCGCCTTTCTGCCCTTCCAGCAGCGGCCCGACCAGAGCGCGCAACCGCTCGCGCGTGTCTTCAATGGCTTTGCCCGCTTCTAGCGACGCAAATTTTGCTTTCTGCCGCTGACGGTACTCCATGGTGTTCACGTCGAGCGTCAGGATTTCTTTCTCACCTTCGCCCTTCATTTTTTTGTAAAAACCTTGACCCGTCTTGTCGCCCAGCCAGCCGCGCTTGGCCATTTCTTCGAGCAGCGCGGGCACTTTATACATTTCGCGCGACTCGTCGTGGGGCGCCGTTTCATAAATGTTTTTCACCACGTGCACCAGCACGTCGAGACCGACGATATCCGCGGTGCGAAATGTTGCCGACTTCGGCCAGCCCACCGCCGGCCCGGTGCACGCGTCCACTTCTTCCACCGTCATTCCCAGGGTCCCCATCAGGCGCAGGGCATTCAGCATCGAAAACGTTCCGATGCGGTTGGCGATAAAGTTCGGCGTGTCTTTCGCTACGACCACGCCTTTGCCAAGTCTCTTGTCACAAAACTCGCTCAGCGTCTCGACGACGTCGCTCGAAGTCTTCGGCCCAGGGATGACCTCGACCAATTTCAAATAGCGCGGCGGATTGAAAAAATGCGTTCCTGCCCAGTGCTGCTGAAATTCCTCGCTCATCCCCTCGGCAATCAGATGGACCGGCAATCCCGAAGTGTTCGTCGTGACGATCGCGCCAGGCTTGCGGTATTGCGCCACGCGCGCCAACAAATTTCGCTTGATCTCCAGATTCTCCGCGACAACTTCGATGATCCAGTCCGCCTCCGCGCAACGCGAAAGATCATCTTCAAAATTTCCAATCGCCACTTTTTCAGCAAGCGCGGCCGTAAAAAATGCAGCGGGCTTCGCTTTTTTCGCGGCGTCCAGCCCCGCGCGAACAATCTTGTTGCGATCACCGGCCGGCGCACCGGCGGGCAGATTCGGCGGAACGATATCCAGCAAAATGCACGGCAACCCAGCGTTCGCGAAATGTGCCGCGATCCGCGAGCCCATGGTTCCTGCCCCCAACACGACTGCTTTTTCAATGCGACGTTTCATGGCGCGCCTTTTCCCGGGATTTGCACGGAAGGACAGGTTACAAAACCGGCATGCGCGGGTCAAACGACCACGTGCTCTTCCGCGATGGCACTAGAATAGAGAGATGGCGGAAGAAGGCAAAGTCTCTGGAGCCCTCGGCTGGCTTCGCACTGCAAAAGACAAGCTGAGTGCGTTTGCTCACGGCGAACAGGGCGAGCCGGCGAAGCGCCCGCGCGTTGGCCTGGCTCTCGCCGGCGGATTCGCCCGCGGGATTGCCCACATTGGCGTACTGCGCGTGCTCCGCGAAGCGGGCGTCCCCATCGATTGCATTGCGGGCACGAGCGTTGGCGCTCTGATCGGTGCGAGTTACTGTGCGGGAGCAACGCTCGAAGAGATGGAAAAAATTGGCGCGGGCACGAGCTTTACGGATTTCGGCCGGTGGACGCCCTCCTGGCTCGGCTTGGCCACCAACCAGCGCATGGAAAAATATTTTGCGCGATTCACCCCGGTAAAAACCTTTGAAGAGTTGCAAACACCTCTGGCCATCGCCACAACCGATATCAACGCCGGCGTGTCCGTCTACTATTCCCACGGAGCAATCGTTCCGCCAATCCGCGCTTCCTGCGCCTACCCAGGACTATTCCTGCCCATCCAATATGATGGACGGACGCTCGTCGATGGATTCCTGACCGCTCCGGTGCCGGTGGAAGGCGCGTTACTTCTTGGCGCGGACATCGTCATCGCCGTGTATCTCGAGGCGGGCGGCCTCGAGCAGCCGCGCACGTTCACCGATGTTTTGAGCCGGGCGTTCAACATCGTCCAGCAGCACTCGGATCTCGCGTGGCGCACGCAGGCGGACATCATCATCGAGCCGGACGTGAAGCCCTTCGTGTGGGACGATTTCACCAAGACGCCGGAGATGGTTGCGGCGGGTGAAGCCGCGGCACTGGCCGCACTGCCGCAGATCCGCGCCGCCCTTCGCGGTGAGAAGCGCGACTCCGCAGCCTAGCGTAATTTATTTCTTGCAAACGAAGATTCCTTCCCTAGCTCGTTTCGAAAGAATCCAGAAAAACTATTCGCGGGTGACTTGCACGAGGAGGGGCTG
>JBGQCW010000301.1:0-3339 GCA_041495565.1 Candidatus Acidiferrum sp. | reverse complement strand
CGATTACGGCACTCGCTTTCGTCAGCGCTTCCGCTCGTCATCGGAATTGTAGTTTGCGCCGGGCTACCATTTGTTGCCCAGGCCCAGCAATCTTCGGTAGCTCCGGCCGGAGGAAAAGCTCTCACCGTGGAGCGCATCTATGGGCAGCCGAGCTTGAGCGGGCGGCTGACGCGGGGGCTCGCGTGGACTCCGGATGGCAAGGAGCTCAGCTATTTCGAAACAAAAGGATCGGGCAAAGAAGCGAAAACAGAACTCTGGGTGATGGATGCGGCCAACGGGGAGCGCCGGCTTCTTGTTGCCGCCGACAAACTCGAGGCGATTCTACCCACGGACTCTTCGAAACCGACTCAAGCTACCGGCCTGGGGCGCCGCGCGCCTGCGCAGTATCAGTGGGCTCCGGACGGCGGCGCCATTTTGTTCCAAGGCCCGACGGCGCTGGGCTGGTTCGACCTGAAGTCACAGGCGGCGCACACTCTCGTTTCAGCGAAAGCGGCGATTGCTGACCCCAAGATTTCTCCCGATGGCCGCACCGTGAGCTTCATTCGCGATCACAATCTTTGGCTCGTGAATCTCGCTGACGGCAAAGAACGCGCGGTCACGCAAGGTGGCAGCGAAGAGGTTCGCAAAGGCGAGCTCGACTGGGTCTATCCCGAAGAGCTGGAGATCAAGACCGCGTATTGGTGGTCGCCGGATTCCTCCGCAATCGCTTATCTCGAATTGGACGAACGCAAAGTCTCGCAATACCCGATGGTCGATTTTGCTTCGCCGAGCGGGGAAGCCGAGATGGAGCGTTATCCTACGGCTGGCGGCGCCAATCCAGTCGTTCGCGTTCTCATTGCCTCAGTCGGTGGCGGTGAACCGCGCGTTATGGACACCGGAACGGAAACAGACATTTACATTCCGCGCGTGAACTGGCTCACCGATTCAAAGCATCTCGCCATTCAGCGCCTGAATCGCACGCAAACTACTCTCGACCTCTTGATCGCTGATGCAGCGACTGGCAGCACCCGCGTCTCTCTCAGCGAAAATGACCCCGATTGGATCAATGTCAGCGACGATCTCTATTTTTTCAAGGATGGCAAGCACTTCCTGTGGTCCAGCGAGCGAAGCGGGTACCGCCATCTTTATCTCTATGATCTTGACGGCAAGCAGCTCGCGCAGATAACCAAGGGTGAGTGGGAAGTCTCTGCGGTCGACGCGATAGACGAAGCAAAGGGGCTCGTCTATTTCACCGCGGCGGAAAAATCTCCTCTTGAGCGGCATCTCTATCGCGTCGCTCTTGAGGGATCAGGCTTCACACGTCTGACCAAAGAGGAAGGCACGCACGCCGCGGTCTTCGCACCCAACGCCGCCCTTTTCTACGACACCTATTCAACCGCTGCGACACCGCCGCGCCAGGACCTCTACCGCGCCGACGGTTCGCGCATCGCTACTATTAACGAAAACAAAATCGCCGAGCTTGCGGACTACCATCTCTCTCCCATGGAATTTGTCACCGTGAAATCTCACGATGGCGCACAGCTCAACGCCAGCATCATCAAGCCGCCGGACTTTAATCCGCAGAAGAAATATCCCGTGCTGGTTTACACGTATGGGGGGCCGCACGCTCAGGTCGTCCGCAACGCCTGGGGCGGCGCGAATTTTCTCTGGCACGAGCTCATGGCGCAAAAAGGCTATGTCATTTTTTCACTCGACAATCGCGGATCTGCGGGCCGCGGCCATGCTTTCGAAACGCCACTGCACTTCCGCATGGGTGCGCAAGAGCTTTCCGACCAGCGCGACGGCGTGCAATATCTCAAGTCGCTTCCGTACGTGGACGGCAATCGCATCGGCATCTGGGGCTGGAGCTACGGCGGCCACATGACGCTGCACGCCATGTTCGAGGGCGGCGATGATTTCAAGGCGGGCTTTGCCGGCGGTCCGGTGACCGACTGGCGCTACTACGATTCCATTTATACGGAGCGCTATCTCGGCCTGCCGCAGAAAAACGAAAAAGGCTATCAGGATTCTTCGCCGGTAAAATATGCGAGCCAGCTCAAAGGGAAACTCCTCATCGCCCACGGCACCGGCGACGACAACGTGCACTTCGCGAACACGCTCAAGGTCATCAACGACCTCATCGATGCAGGGAAGTACGTGGAGGTCCTGGCTTTTCCCGGCCGCGGCCATGGCGTCAGCGACCCACCGGCGCGCCGCGTCCTCATGCAGCGCGTTACGCAATTTTTTCTCGACAACCTCTGATCCGTGACATAGCCGATTTGAGGCTGTGCGTTTCCCGGCTCTTATACCGGTACAAAAACATGTGGGGCAAAGCCATCCGGCTTTGCCCCACGCTTACAGACCATTCTTCTGCGTAGCTTTTCTACAGCCTGATTTTTCTAGCGCACTCCAGAATACTCGACGTGCACATAGCGTCCCAGCCGCGCGTTGAACAGCAAGTACCAGCCGGGGTGATGATCGTCATCGTATACAAATACTCGATCTCGGTCCCATTCCCAATCGCGGCAGCGAGCCACGTCGTAGGAAGCTACCACCCAATTCGAATTGTCGTAGAGCACGACGCGGCGCGTCCGGAAATCCATCCGCCGCGCGATGAAATCACCTCTCACGTGCTCGTAGCGGCCGTACGGATAGGCGCGCCCGGGCCGGATGCGGTCGTGATCGGAGTCCCAATTCGCATGTGGGTTATGCGGATTATCCCAGCCTTTGTGTTTTCCGTTGTCATGCCGCTCGTCGCGGTCTTCGTGTTTCTCCTGGCCTTTATGCTTCCCGTTATCGTGATGGTCATCGCGGTCTTGCCGGGGTGCCGCGACCGCCAATGTCCCTGCCAATGCAATAAACAGTGTCCCCGCTATGATTTTGCGCATGAGTCTTCTCTCCAAAGAATGCGTTGCTGGCCGATCTCCCCTCACTCCATGATCCCAGCTTTGTCGGTGCGGCTTTCCGCAGGCGGGTGGGTGCCTATTCTTATTATCGTCCTTACTGGCCTGCCCTTTCCATGACCAATAACTCCGCGTTTCACGTTAGGTACGCCCCTTCGCCGACTCGGCATCAAGGCGTGTCACTTCTCCTCACGGCGCGACCACGTCCTTCAGTTTTGGCTTCACTTGCACGGCTGAGAGGCTGGAAGCGTCCCAGCCGCCGCCGAGCGCCTTGATGAGCAACACACTGGTTACCAACTTTTGGCCTTGAATGACGGCCAGCTCCTGCTCGTTGTTCAGCAGATTCTGCTGGGCGTTCACCACGTCCAGATAACTGACCAGCCCGCCGGTATACCGGTTGCTGGCAATGTCCAAAGTGCGCCGTGCGGCATCGACGGCTTGCTGCTGCGATTGCTTG
>JBGQCW010000300.1:0-3361 GCA_041495565.1 Candidatus Acidiferrum sp. | reverse complement strand
TCGCAGAGAAGGAAGAAACAGAAAGAGTTAACACAGAGGGCACAGAGTAAGAGGCACTGAGGGCACGGAGATGGCTGGGTGGGGTCGAAGCTGGAGTTGCATGTTCAAGTGTTCTAGATACAAGACAACATAAAAGCGGCAGCTGGGCCTCGACAGGGCCGGAGTAAACTGCCGTACTCCAAAACTACATGGGACATGATCTGGCATTTCGGACGGCGTTAGCGGCGGGGCTGGGGCTCGTTGCGGCGGCGGGGAATTTGATCGGCGGCTATTTTGTGGTTCACAAGGAGTGGCCGCGGAAATTTCTGCAATATTTTCTGGCGCTGGGCGCCGGGTACATGCTGGCGGTGGCGTTCGTCGAGGTGATTCCGGAGTCGGTGCGGCTGTCGGGCGAAAGCGCGCTGCTGTATGTCTTGATCGGCTACTTTCTCGTGCACTTGTTCGAACACACGCTGGCGCCGCATTTTCATTTTGGAGAAGAGACGCACTACGAAGAGGTGAGCCATCATCACGCGCGGACGAGCGTGCTGGTGGGGATGACGATTCACACGTTTTTTGATGGCGTGGCGATCGCGGCGGGGTTTCTGGTTTCGACCTGGCTGGGAGCGGTGATGTTCTTCGCGGTGTTTCTGCACAAGTTGCCGGAAGGATTTACGGTAGCTTCGGTGGTCTTGGCCAGCGGACAAGGAAAGCGCAACGCAATTCTAGCGGCCGGGTTACTCGGAGCGGCCACGATTGCAGGCGTGTTACTGACGACCGCGCTGCAGGGGCAATTGAAATACGCGCTGCCGCTTTCCGGCGGGGTCACGCTGTACGTCGCGGCGACGGATTTGCTGCCGGAAGTGAACCGGGAGCCGCACTGGCGGATGGCGCTCCTGGTTTTTGCGGGAGTTGTCAGTTTGTTGATAATGCGGCATTTATTCCACGTATAGTTTCGTCGTACTTTCGCCCTTGAGTACTCCTCCCATTTGCAACTTTCTGAGACTACGGGTGTTTGATACAGTGTGGCGGCTATGGCCAGGTCGGACGTCCAACTGATGCTGGACGTGAAGGCGGGCGACGAACAGTCGTTCGCGCTTCTGCTCCATCGCTATAGGACTCCATTGGTCAATTTCCTGTACCGGATGCTTCGGAACCGGGAACAGGCGGAAGACCTGGCGCAGGAAGTTTTTTTGCGAGTGTATCGCGCACGCGAAGAGTATGTGCCGAGCGCGAAGTTCACTACCTGGCTCTTCCGGATCGCAACGAATTTGGCGTTGAATTCAGTGCGAGACAACCGTTACCTGCGCATGGAAATCTCATTGGATGCGCCGGTGACGGCAGATGCCGAAGACGGCGACGAGAGAACGCTGGATGTTGCGGAGAAGCACCCGAACATCGAGCAGCACCTGGTCGGGGAGGTACGGCGCAAGATGATCCGGCATGCGATCGAGAAATTGCCGGAGAAGCAGCGCGCGGCGGTGCTCCTGCACAAGTATCAGGAGCTGGATTATGGAGAGATTTCGAAGATTTTGGAATGCTCGGAGAGCGCGCTGAAATCGCTGCTGTTCCGGGCGTACGAAACGCTGCGAGTGGAACTAGCCCCGCTTGTGGCGAGCGGCAAGCAAGTGTAAGAGGCAGGGCTGAAGCCCTGCGACTACAAATGCGTCGCGCAGCAAGCAAGGCAGTGGAAGCTGGGCCAGGAAGGGAAGGAAGTCATGAGTTGTAGCCGAATGGAAAAGAAGATTTTGGGATATGTGGACGGGCGCTTGAAGGAAGGCGAACGGCTGGAGATAGAGAAGCATCTCTCGGCGTGCGCGGCGTGCCAATTGCGCGTGAATGAATTTCGTTCGGTGAGTGCGTTGCTGGATGAGTTGCCGATGATCGAGCCATCGGCGGCGTTTGACGTTCGCGTGAATGCGCGCGTGGCGGCGGAGCCGGCGAAGCAGAGCTGGTGGGCATGGTTCACGCCGTCGCCGCGAGTGGCGTTTGCGGCATCAATGCTGCTGCTGGCGACGGTGTGGGTGGGGTCGTATTCCGGGTCCAATCAAGCTCCGATTGATCAGGCCGATATCCCCGTGCTGGAAAACTACGATGTGATCTCGAGCTTCGAGCCGCTGACCGAATTGCCACAACCGGTGGCGGCTGACGAGGCGAGTCAGCAGAATCAGGATATGTAAGGCGCGATGAAACTGCGGCCCCAATTCGGTGGATGGTTGCTGGCGCTGGTGATCAGCGCGGGGATGGCGTTGCAGTGTGCGGCGCAAATTCCGCGCACGGATCGGGCGCAGAGCCGTCAGGAAAACAAACCGCCGAAGGAACAGAAGCAGCAGCAAAATCAGCAACGAAGGCAGGAGCAGAGGCAGGAGCAGAGGCAGGAGCGCCGGCAGCAACAGCAGGGAGCACATAGGGCGCAGCCGGAGCGGAGGAATGCCGAAGCACCGCGCCGTAACGCCGATGCGCCGCGTAATCCTTCTACGGCGAATCCGCTGCGGGGATCGGGGAACTCGCGCGACGGAGGGAATCGCCCTCCGAATGCTAGCGGGGAGTCCGTTCAGCGGCCGAACTTCAATGGGAACCGTCCCCCGAATGCGGCGGGGCGTTCGCGTGATTTTACGCCCGAAGAGCGCCAGAGATTCCAGCGGGATGAGAAGCGATTCAAGCAGCTTCCGCCACAACAGCAGCAGGAGTTGCGCGAGAGAGCGCAAGTCTGGCAAAGGATGACGCCGGAGCAGCGCGACCACGTCCGCAATGAAGTACTGCCGAAATGGAAGCAAATGCCGCCGGATCGCAGGCAAGCGATTCAGCAACGGCTGCGCGTGCTGCAGAACATGCCGGAGTCGGCGCGCAACCAGCGGCTGAACGATGCGAACTTCACTCGAGGGATGAGCGGGGAAGACAGAGCCACGCTGCGAGACTTAAGCCATCTGCATGTTGGCGGAGCGCCAGACCCGCCCAGCGAATAGCATCGCGTTTCTTCGAGAGACAATCTGGTTCGTTTCCTCATTTAGACTGCATTGACAATACATCTCATCTCACGGCATCGTGACTAGTCCAGATTCTCCGCATCCAACGAGTGGAGGAAGAATATTTTGAAGAGTGACCGCACAGCGGTCAGCCCGGCCGTGTCCACGCGCTTCCGCGCCATGCAGCATCGTAACTTCCAGTTGTTCATCGCGGGACAACTCATTTCACTTATCGGGACATGGATGCAGACGACCGCGCAGCTCTGGCTGGTCTATAAGCTGACGGGATCCGCGGCGCTGCTGGGAGTTTTCGGATTTGCGAGCCAGGTGCCGATGCTGTTTCTTTCCTCGATCGGCGGGTACGTCGGGGACCGCTACGACCGGCAGCGCAGCGTGATAGCCACGCAGACGTGCTC
>JBGQCW010000299.1:0-3384 GCA_041495565.1 Candidatus Acidiferrum sp. | reverse complement strand
GTGGATGAAGCATCCGGGAGTGCCCGACGAATTTCGCGCCCGGTACGGCGAAACCGCCGCAGCGGCCCATTCTTCCAAGGAGACCACACCATGAGAGATGTCGTTCTGACCGACCGGGGGCCGAAACCCATCGGACCGTATTCGCAGGCCATTCGCACGAACGGATTTTTGTTCGTCTCCGGGCAAGTGGCGCTGGATCCGAAGACGGGTGAGATCACGAGCGCGGACATCCGCCAGCAGACGGAGCGGGTGCTTGAAAACATGAAGGGCATTCTGGAAGCGGCGGGATCGAATCTGCATCACGTCGTGAAAACGACGGTCTTCCTGAAGGACATGAACGATTTTGCGACCATGAACGAAGTGTACGCGCGCTACTTCACGTCGGCGCCGCCCGCCCGCTCAACCGTGCAGGTCTCGCGTCTTCCGAAAGACGCGCTGGTGGAGATAGAAGTGATCGCGGCGCAGTGATTTTCACCAGCCCACTGTCTGAGACGACAGGCTGAACCTTCGCACGCACAATTGGTTAGCGAGCCGAAGGAAAGAATTCAGAAAATTGATTTATGGGCGATCGGGGCTTTCGAGGGCTTCCTGAACAGCGAGAAACGTTACCACGGCGGTGATGCCGATGGCGTACCAGATGAACCTGCTCTTGGCAGCCTTGACTGGCGGACGCCCGTAACCGTTCGTGCCAGCGCCGCGCGGCCCTTGCAGAGGAGCTGCATAATCCGCTGGATCGAGAACGATACGATACGCAGCGCCTTCCGGAATCACGCGCACGTCATCGTCGACGGCGATAGTCAGAGAACCCTTGACGCTCTTCACGACGAGTTCTTTGGGATTCAGGACGGTAACGTGTCCGATCGTCGGCTGGTCCGTATTCGGGCGAATGACGGCGGAAGCTACATACAGAGCAAAGGCTTTCGAATTGGCGGTGGAGAAAGTCGCGGAGCCGAGGGTGAGCGTTGCGGCCGGGGTGGCTTCCTCCTGCGCAAAGGTGGCGCTACTCGCGCCTGACAGAAGCAGACGCGCGGCGCCGGCGCGGACTTGAACGCTGCCGGATTGTTCGGTGCTCAAGCGATCGCCGCCAAAAACCGTGGCGCCTACGGATGCAGCCGCTGCGCCCATGTGCGCGCGGTCCGCATAGACAACCGTTCCGAGTGAAGAGGAGGGAGCGCCCCAGACAGGAGTAAGAAGCAGAGTAATCGATACGAGTGCAGCGGTAGCTTCGCGCCAGCGCGACATTACGCCTCCAAGAGGGCTAACGAAAGAATACTGGCTAAGTTTTGCCCCGTCAATCGATAAACACAGATCTTGTCGAAAAGATCTCTCCCCCGATTGCGGAGGGACGGTGCTGGCCGACATCGTCTTCCGCTGTTACAATGCAAGCCAAGATATGGCCGACTGGAAACAGATCACCGCACGCATTCGCCGAGCGCGCACCAGCAAGGATCCCGCGGGACAGCTTTCGAATCTTTATGAAAAGACGCGGGACGCCATGGTGGCGTTCGAACTGGCGAAGTATTTCGAAACCTCGGGACAGAATGCCGATGCCGCGAAATGGTATTCCGCAGCGGCGGAGCGTTTCCGCAGGGCCGATTGGAAAACCAAAGCGCAGGAAGCGGCGGTCCGGCTTGGCGGCGTACCGGGAGAGATTCCACTTGAAACTTCCGCCCTACCTGCCGATGATTTTGCTTTGACGCCACCTCCGGTCACGATGCCCGAGCCTGCCCTGCCGTTCGAACAGAATGCAGCCGCGCTCGAATCCATCGTGGCCGTCAGCAGCGAAGTCCAGCAAGCCACGGAGACTGCCACGAACGCACCCACTACTTCCGAGGCGGCCGGAAAGCGCCGCCGCGGACGCCGGGGCGGCCGGAACCGCCGCAAGGGCGGCGCCGGCCGAGAAGTGGCGAACGCTCCCGTTCAAAGCTCGGTGGAAGCGCCTGTGCCGCGGCGTGGTTTGCCACCTGCCGTGTTCAGCGAACCGACCGAGCCAACGCCTCCCCGAGTGACTCACAGCCGGGCGATGCCCAGCTTGCCGATCGAGTCGGTGGGAGAGCCGGGCGGACCAAGTGTAAAAGGCCGCTACGGTGATCCGGGGCTATCTTCGCGGATTTCGCTCTTGGAGATGCAATTCCGCCGGTTGCTGACCTGTCCGCCGATGAACCTCAATGAAGCGGATACCGCACCGGTTGGGCCGGGAGTATTCGTGCTGACGGATTCGGACCTGACGAGCTACTACTACGTCGAAGCTTGCCAGACGCTGCGGATTGCCATTGGCAATCTCTTGCGCGGCGGGTCGAGCCGCCGCGGAGTCGATTCCCTCAAGCCTCAGCTTGCCGATCACCTGGGAATTCCAGAAGCACGCGTGCCGAAGTATCTGGCCGATCACTGCGTGGTCCGCTGGCTGCAATTGGATGAAGGCGCTTCGCATTTCGCGCACTTCGTCGTTGCCGTGCTGCGTCCCTCCCTCAACGAGTAGGCGAAACAGGAAAACTTACAGGCCATTCGCACTAGGAGTAACCCCCTTAGGGAACCCTTAGGTTTTCCGTTGGCTGACCTCCCTTTGCCGTTCAACCCCCCATTTTGACCGTTCGGCGTAAGCTACTGGTGTCCACCCCGGGTAACCCTCAAACTATAGGAGTTCAAAGACTTATTGGACGTACCTAGCGTTCGTGGTACGTTTTTTGTACACACAATGGTGAGCCCGGGGGCAGTCGTTTGGGCTCGGCTCCAACGATTGATTGGGCTCGGTCTAATTCAAGGGCCAAGTGGTATGCATTTTTTGAAAGTGGAGGATAGAGGTTTATGCCGAATCGAGTAGGCACGCAGATTTTCAGGACGATCGACTGGGCGATTTGCAAGACCGCCGGAATCACATTCGACACGATCCAATTCTTCAATAAGCGCAATCCCAATCCTTCGGTCACGCCGAAGTGGTCGGACAAGCCGCTGCTCAAGTCCTGGGAGAAGACCAAGCCGACGCTGGGCTTCCCGCGGCAGACCGATTCTCTTTGCCCGGCTTGCGTGAAAGAAGCGCGTGAAGCGATCATCGCGGGCAAGAAGGATTGGCGCGACCTGATGCACGAGAAGGTCGGCGAGATCAAGGCGCAGATTATCGAGCGCGACGGCCAGGTGTGGATGGTGAAGGATTGCCCGCTGCACGGCCACTACGAAGACATGATGGCCGTCGATTCGAAGTTCCTCAACTGGATTGAGAAGCAGTTCCCCGGCCGCGACATTCCCGCGCACAACGACGAAGACCTTCATAAGCATGGCTCCAGCACGGTGCGCTACGGCCGCGGCTCGGTGCTCACCGTGGACCTGACCAACCGCTGCAACATGATGTGCGATCCGTGCTTTATGGACGCCAACCAGGTTGGTTAC
>JBGQCW010000298.1:0-3385 GCA_041495565.1 Candidatus Acidiferrum sp. | reverse complement strand
TGCGGCAGGTCCGCCAGCCGGATCTCTTCCGTAACGAAGTCATGCGCAGAGATGTCGCCGCGCCGGATGGCCTCGAGCGCTTCGCGGATAAAGCGCGGCGTATGGTGGAACGGCGAAATCAGCTTGATCTCCGAATAATGGATCGCCGCCGGCTCGATCTCCACGCGCGTGCTGGAGGGCAGGCCGCTAAAGAAATTCACAACACCGCCGCGACGCACCATGGCGAGAGCCTGTTTCCACGTCGCGGGATTCCCTGCCGCTTCCACGACCGAATCCGGACCCAGCTTGTCTTCCGTCAGCGCCTTCACCGCAGCGACGACGTCGGCGGTCCCGGTCACGTTGATGGTGGCGGCCGCGCCGAGCCGCTTGGCGACATCCAGAGGCGCAGCGCGCCGCGCCAGAGCAATCACGCGGACGCCGCGCCGGGAAAGCATGCGGACAAACATCAATCCGATGGGCCCACAACCGATCACGGCCGCAGTGTCGCCAGTGCGCACTTCCATCTCATGGATTCCGCGAAGGACGCAAGCGAGTGGTTCCGCGAGTGCCGCGCTCTGGTCATCCACGGAATGCGGCACTTCGAGCATGTTTTCCACGACGATGCGACCGGGGATGCGCATGTACTCCGCGTAGGCCCCATTGTTGAAGAGCAGATCGTCGCAAAGATTTTCCTGGCCGCGGCGGCAGTGATAGCAGCGCAAGCACGGAGCGGAATTCGCGGCAATGACGCGCATGCCGATGCGCCAGCGGGGATCCACGCGCTTGCCCACGGCGACAATTTCGCCAACCAACTCGTGGCCGAACACGGCGGGCGGCTGAATCATCTTGGCGTGATATCCGCGTTTCCAAACTTTGAGGTCGGTTCCATCGGTGAGCGCCAGCCGGACGCGCAGCAGAACCTCGTCCGCGGCCAACGCCGGCACATCGATCTCCTCGATGCGAAGATCTTCACTACCGTACAACACCGCTGCCGTCATCTTGGACGGCACCGCCATGCGAACTTCAGCTAATTTCACTTCTTCGCCTACTTCCGTCTTCTTTGGTGTCGACGTTCTCATGCGTGTGTAATCAGTATCTTC
Source organism: Candidatus Acidiferrum sp. (assembly GCA_041495565.1). Classification (GTDB taxonomy): domain Bacteria; phylum Acidobacteriota; class Terriglobia; order Acidiferrales; family UBA7541; genus Acidiferrum. The sequence continues at coordinate 2,306 of JBGQCW010000298.1, read as the reverse complement.
AGCGATTCCACAGTCGGCTTCACAGCCAGCTCCAGCCCCTCCTGGATTCTAGCCAGCGGAAAGCGGTGCGTCACAATATCCATGACGGGCAGTTTCTTCTGTAGCACCAGGTCTGCCGCTGCTTCTTGGATGTCTACCGCGGCGCTATAGCTGCCCAGGATTTCTTTTTCGTCGATCCCTACTGCTGATGCCGGAAACTCGATCCTGGTTACAGGGTCGTTGGCGGCAAACAGCAGCACACGCCCGCCGGGCCTTGCCGCTGCCAGCGCATCGACAACAACAGTTGGATGCGCTACCGCTACCAGGACCGCATCGGCGCCCCGCCCATCCGTTCGGGCCTTGATCTGGCCCACAAGCTTACCATCACTGGGGTCAAACGACTCCAGTGCACCTAGAGTTAGGCTCTTGGCGCGCCGGACCGCCATGGGGTCGCTGGTGTAGAGCTTGGCGCGTTCGAGGTTTGCGACCATGAGCAACTGGAGACCGATGGGCCCACAGCCGAGGATCAAGACAGTTTCGCCCGCAGAGATCCGGGCCTTTTGCACGGCTTTGGCGATGGTGTTGATGGGCTCAATGAAGGTGGCTTCCTCGAAGCTTACGTTGTCGGGTAGCGCGACGATGCCGCGATCCGCAACCCAGGGCATGGCTTTGACGTATTCCGCGAAGCCGCCGCCGTTGGGGGTGAAGCCGGCGGTGAGGCCGGTGGTCTTGTACTGCTTGCACTGCGAGAAGAGGCGGCGTTCGCAGTAGAAACATTTTCCGCAGGGAATGTGATGAAAACTCATCACGCGGTCGCCGAGTTTCCATTTGGTGATGCCGCGGCCGACGGCCACGACGGTGCCGGCAAGTTCGTGGCCTAGTATTTGGGGTGGAGCGACAAAGGCGTGGAATATTTTCTTGATGTCGGTGCCGCAAATGCCGCAGGCGGCGACTTTGATCAGAACTTCGCCGTCGCCGACTTCGGGAACGGGGACTTCTTCGACGCGGACGATTCCTTTTTCGCGGTAGACGCCGGCGCGCATGGTCTTGGGGACGAGACCCAAATTGCGCGCCGCCTGCAGCGTTGTGCCCGTCCGGCTCATCGCGCGGCCACCGCCTCGCGCTTGGCCTGCGCTTCGGACTTGCCGCCGCCAGCAATCTGCAGGAAACGATCGAGAAAATCAGCGAGGCCCACCGCTGCACCTCGGCTCTGCACACCAAAGGTCAGTAGTGATGGAATCCGAACAGGCCGTTTCATGACCAGTTTTAACAGCGGGATCGCTCGAAGGTGACCTTCACGGTCCACCAGCTTGCCGATTTCAGGCGGCAGGTCGATGTCGCGTGTGTCGCTGATGGCGCGTACGGAAATCGCCGGAATTCTCGTGCCGCTCACAATCTGAAGGATGTGGTAGCCCTCCATATCCACGAAGTCACCGAAATTCGAAAGCGCGGACTTGGCAGAAGCCTCGAATACGATATGTGTTTCCGTGATTTGCTTCAGTCCGACTTTCGCGCCAGCGTCCCTAGCGATTGCCAAGAGATTCACGCTGCTGCGGAACGTATCCCCGCCAGTTCGCAGCGACACTTCCGTCGCAGCCACGATATCACCGCACTGCAGGTCCACTCTCAAACCTCCAGCCAGACCGCTGGAGATGCATACGTCTGGCTTGTTTCTCAGAAGTTCACGAAGCACGAATCGAGGCCGGTTTCCTCCTTTGTTCTCATCCCATCCAATGCCGGTGAGCAACACGTCCACGTCATTCTCAAAAACTGTTCCTCGATAAAAGGAGTAACTCTGAAGACCTATGGGCGTCGGCATGGAGATCGGGGCGAAGTCATGCCGCTTGCGCCAAGGGGCGAATTCAGCTTCGACGGCGAAGGTGACGAGGATGCGCATTGATCGTTCCAAATGGCGGCGTAAAGCCGCCGCTACAATTTCAGATGCCGGGCTTCCCGACAAAAACCGTCGGGACCCCCACAAACCGGGGGAAAGCCCGGCGCTACACAAAAGCACCGGTCTGAAGACCGGCCACTACAAAACGTGAACCGATCTAATGATCGAGAATACAAAAACCTAGGCGGCGGCGCGGGCCATGCGCTTGGCGCGGCCTTTGGCGATGTAGCCGTTGGCTTCGTACCAGCGCACGGCGCGCTCGAGCGCGGCGGCAACCGGGCCGGCCTTAAAACCCAATTCGCGCTGCGCGCGGGTGCAATCGACAAACATCATGTGGCGCGCGATCTTTACGCCTTCGACCGGGATGCCGGGCTCGCGCCCGATCAGCCGGGAAAATATCGTATTGGCATAGGCTACACCCAGGGCGAGGCCG
>JBGQCW010000297.1:0-3406 GCA_041495565.1 Candidatus Acidiferrum sp. | reverse complement strand
GAAGCCCTGAACCACCACGCGGCAGCCTTCCTTTTTCATTCCCAATTTTGCCAGCGCTTTGTCGCAGCACATCATCACGCCGCGACCGGTCGCTTCCCGCCGACCGCGCGACCCGCCCAGTTCGATGGGCTTGCCGGTGACCACCGCAGTGGTGGCTTGTCCCACATGCATGGAATAGGTATCCATCACCCAGGCCATCGTTTGTTCGTTCGTGCCCACGTCCGGAGCGGGGACGTCTCGCTCCGGCCCCAGCCAATTTGCCAGCTCTGCGGTATAGCGCCGCGTCATCCGCTCCAGCTCCCCGCGCGACATTTTCCGCGGGTCGCAAATGATCCCGCCCTTCGCTCCGCCAAACGGGATATTCACTACCGCGCACTTCCAGGTCATCCAGGTGGCCAGGGCGCGCATTTCGTCGAGCGAAACGTCGGGCGCAAACCGGATTCCGCCCTTTCCGGGCCCGCGCACGGTGGAGTGCAGTACGCGGTATCCCGTGAATACTTCCAGCGTTCCGTTGTCCATCCCGATGGGGATGTACAGGGTGATCTCTTTGCTCGGATATTTGAGGTACCGGTAGAGGCCCTGCTCGAGTCCCAGTTTGTTCGCGGCAACTTCAAAACGCGCTTCCGCGTTCTGGTAGACATTCATCTCTTCCGGCATTGGCACTGGCACTGGCGGCATGCGAAATTCTCCTTTGAAGCGCGAAACGATACTTCCGTCATTTCGGACCGAGCAAGAACCGCCTCTTCATCGTCGACGGTTTTTGCGAGCGATGCGATCTCTTATCGCTCAGACCCCAACACCCTTCCTTGCGAACGAAGGTGAGGTATCTCTCCCGAGTTCTTCGGCTGTTTCAGCCCATTTCTTGTCGGGCCAAGGAAGGTGAAACTCAGCGGTCTACCCTACCGCCAGACCTGCCATTTGGCCGGGGCGCCAGTATACGAACCTCCCGGGCCTCCTGCAAGAGACGGTGTCCCTTCGAGCTGCGAGCACACCCATCCTGCTGGAGTGAAACATCGCTAGCTGTGAAGGATTACTGCAAGCGGAACTGGAGCGTCACCGTCAGGTGCATGGGCACGGCGCTGCCATTCAAGGATGCCGGCTGATACTTCCACTGCCGCAGCGCATCCATGGCGGCCTGGTGGAGCAGCGTCGGACCGGAAACGATCTTCATCGTGGTGACGCGGCCGGTGACGTCAATCAGCGCGTCGATACGCACGTCGCCCGAAACGTGCTGATTCTTGGCCAGGAGCGGATAAACCGGAGGGACGGAAGAAATGAGTTTGGCCTGCTTCACGTCTCCGCCAACCGGAAGTGGCGTCTCGGGCGCTGCAGGCTGCTTCGTATTCGCCGCCAGCCCGGCCCCAAGCGCTCCTCCGTTGGACTCCGGCTGCTCGCCGGTCATAGCAAGTCCGGCCTCTGCTTCTCCGTTATCCTGCGCGTTCCCGCGCCTGGTCACCTTGGGAGTCGCCAGGCGGATTTCGCCCAGGGAGGACTTCTTCGGCGGAGCCGGGGCAGGCTGAGACGAAGCTGAAGTCTCCAGCAACGCGCCGCGGTTTGCTGCATTCGGAATGACTTGCTTGCTGCTCACTGACGCCAGCGCTGCAGCCGCAGGCTCGACGCTCGAGGGGTTCGAATTCGGATTGGTTTGCAAAGGCGAATTGGTCTGCACCGCCGCTGAGCCGGTTTGCGCTGGAGGATTGGTTTGCAATGCCGTATTCCCTTGCGGATGCGACGGCTCCGCGGGAACAAAAACTGCGGGCGCTTGCTTCGTCACCGTTGACGCTACGGCGTGAACGTCACTGGACGGCTGGCGGAAGTACCAAGCACCGCCGCCCGCCAAGAGCAGAACGCCGGCCGCGATGGCTGCGAACAAAATGCCTTTGCCGGACTTCCGAGAACCGCTCTCGACCGTGCCCTCATGCTCATCGATCCTGAGCTCGTTGCCGAAATTCGGCACCTGCAATTCAAAAGCACGCTCTTCTTCCACAACGCCGGTAGTCTCTGCGGCAGTTTCTTCGTCGGAGGAATGCTCCGCCAGCCGCTTCGTTTTTTCTCTTTCGATCAGCTCTTGCGTCGAGACGGGCGCAGCGGCGTTGCGCGCCAGCGGCTCGAGCCAAGAAGGAATCTTCAATTCTTCTTCATCGAGCAAAGACTTAACCGGGTGCGGTGCGAGTTTTGCCGGCTCCGCGGGCTTTGCGGGTACGGGGGCTGGCACTGACTTGGCGAATTGCAAAATCTCCGCGAAGGGATCGGAGGGCTTGGTGTTCGCGATGACGGGAGCTGCAGGTGGTTCCTGCACGGGCTTTGCGGCTGGCGGTTCCATGAAAAGCAAACTCGAAAGCTGTTCCTGCAAGCGTGCGGTCTGCTGTTTCAGCACCTCGGTCCCCGGGCCGGCCGCGCTCGTTGCTTGCGGCGGGAAGGGAGCGGGAGGTGCGGCAGGGCTCGCTTCGGGCACCGGAAACAGACTTGCTAGATCGACTGCCGGCGGAGCTGCGGAGGCTTGGGGCGGCGGCGCAAAGATGGAAGCTCTCGATTCCGGCGTGCGCGGCAAATCGAACGTCGAAGAGACCGGCGCAACAGGCTTGACTGGGGGAGCATTCACGGCTAACTCAGGCATGAGCGAGGCTGGCGTGGCAGGCACTTGCGCAACCGGCGCTTGGGCTCTCGGCGACACGGGGACTTTGGCCGCTGGCGCAGGCGGAGCGACGAATTTTGCTTCGGAGAGCTTTGGCTCTGAATCTCTTACAACAACGGCGGGAGCTACGGGTTTCTGTTCAAGGATTCTCGGAGCGATGTTCGCTGCCGGCGGTTCGATCCTGGGCGCAACCGGCCGCGATACTGCCGGCGAAACGCTCGACACCGGTGAGCCAACGGCGGGTGGCGCAGTGACGACGGGCTGCGGCCCTGAGCCAATGCGGTCACCCGGGAAACGCATGCCCCAGAAACCCACCACGGACTCGGTAAATTCCAGTTCCACGTAGCCGCTGACGTTCCTGTAATTCTTTGACTTGACGACCTGGCAGACCACTTCCTTTTTGGTTTTCTCGTTGGTGAGAAAGAGCAATTGCCCTGGAGTCACGGAAGAGGCCAGGCGAATCACCGCGCCGTTGCCGAAAACCAGCACGGTCTTTGTGGATTCCGAGAAGGGCTCGCGCTTGTCGCTGCCCTGGACGGTGCGCGCGCCGTTCACTGTGACCGCGACTTCCAGTGCGACCGGCTGCGGCTTGATGGCGGTGTCGACAGGAGCGGAGGGGCGGGCTGAAGGACGCGCCGCGGTTTCCGGTGAGGCCGTTAGGATTTCGTTTTCTTTGGCGATGGGTGCCATGGAGTGCTCACTCGCGTAGCAAGATTTTGTTGTTCGCACCGTATGGACAGGGTTCCCCGCGAACCTCTATATGTTCTGCTG
>JBGQCW010000296.1:0-3406 GCA_041495565.1 Candidatus Acidiferrum sp. | reverse complement strand
CAAGGGCGGCCTAATTCGCAAGATTGTAGAGGACTGGTTGCGTGAAGAACTGCTGAAGCGCGGCTACGACCTCGTTTACACCCCGCACATCATGCGCCTCGATCTCTGGAAAACCAGCGGCCACACGGATTTTTACCGGGACAGCATGTTCGGCGCCGTAGAAGTCGAGAAAGCCGACTATCAGCTCAAGCCCATGAATTGCCCGGGCCACATCCTTATCTACAAATCAAAGCTGCGCAGCTATCGCGATCTTCCCGTTCGACTCGCCGAACTCGGCACCGTCTATCGTTACGAGCGCAGCGGCGTTCTTCACGGCCTGTTGCGCGTGCGCGGCTTCACCCAGGACGACGCGCACATCTTCTGCATGCCTTCGCAAATCGAAGCCGAAGTCGAAGCCTGCGTCGATTTCGCCTTCGCCGTCATGAAAAATTTCGGCTTCGACAAATTCGAAGTCGAGCTTTCCGATTGGGACGAATCACATCCGGAAAATTACGCCGGCAAACCCGAAGACTGGCACCGCGCCACTGCCGCTCTCGCCGACACCATGAAGCGCATGAACATCCCGTACAAAAAAATGGAAGGCGAAGCCGCTTTTTACGGACCGAAGATCGACATAAAACTGATCGACGCCATCGGCCGCCCCTGGCAGCTCACCACCGTGCAGTTCGATTTCAATCTCCCCGCCCGCTTCGGCCTGCAATACGTCGGCGAAGACGGCGCGAAGCATCAGCCGCTCATGGTGCACCGCGCGCTGCTCGGCTCCGTCGAGCGCTTCTTCGGCATTTTGATCGAGCATTACGCCGGCGCGTTCCCGCTTTGGCTCGCTCCCGTACAAGTCGAAATCTGCCCCGTCAGCGAAAAAGTAGCCGACTACGCCAAGCACGTGACCGAAACACTGAAGCGCCACAATCTTCGTGTTCATCTCGACGACCGCAATGAAAAATTGCCCGCCAAGATCCGTGACGCGCAGATGCAGAAAATTCCCTACATGCTCGTGGTCGGCCCCAAGGAAGCCGAAGCCGGCACCGCCTCCGTCCGCCATCGCAGCAAAGGCGACCTCGGCCCCAAGCCCCTCGCCGAAGTCGTCGAATCGCTCCAGCGCGAAGTCGAGTCCCGCGCCACGAGCTGATTCGTCATCTCGGGTCGCCCTTTTGAATGCCTGGCTCATAGGAGGTCAGAAATGTCGCAGCCACTTTCCCGACGAATTTTTCTTGCACTTACCGGAAGCGCGATGGTTGCCCCTGCCCTCTCCTGGGCGGCGGATAAAGATGAGGTGCCGTCCTTGCTCGACCACATACTTCTCGGCTGCAACGCTCTCGACACCGGCATCGCCTTCGTCGAAGAGAACACCGGTGTGCGCGCCGCAGTCGGCGGAGTCCATCCCGGCCGCGGCACGCGCAACGCCCTGCTCTCGCTGGGCGAGCGCCAATATCTGGAAATCATTGCGCCCGATCCGCGCCAGCCTGGCGCAGCCGATACGCTCGGCTTGCGAAAGCTCACCGAGCCGCGGCTCGTCGGCTGGGCCGCTCATCCCGGCGACCTCGATTCCTTCGCCAAAAAACTTCGTGAAGCGGGAGTCGCGTTCGAAGGACCGACACCTGGTTCTCGCGCACGCCCCGATGGCCGCGTCCTCCACTGGAAAACCGTCAACCTCGCGGACGACCGTCACGGCTTGCTCCCCTTCTTTATTGAATGGAGCGCGGATTCCGCCCATCCATCCACGGACGCGCCGAAAGGCTGCACCCTGGATAATTTCGAGGCCATGAGTGCGAATCCCGACGAACTAACCCAGGTCCTCCAGCGCATCGGAATCGACTTGCCCGTCGAGCGAAGCGATAGGACTAGGCTTCGCGCGCAGATTACCGGCCCAAAGGGCGATCTTCGGCTGAGTTCCTAATCCGCTCGCTTCGAATCTCGCCGGATGCATTCGGATCGATGTCACCCGCCTGAACTCCGGCGCTGCACCACTTTGCCACTTGCCGCGTGGCCGAGAGCGCGTGCTATACTTTGAAGCCCGTCCCCTGGCTCTTTTGCGCTGTGTGGATGGGGTGGGTTTACCGCTTTGTGGTGAAGCGTCCGTGGGTCGCTTCGCAGCCGCGATTAACAAAGCGTCTAAGGGGGACTTATCGCAGAACGCAGCTTCCGGCAGAGCGACCGCATTCGCGTCAACGAACGCATCAGGGCTCGCGAGATCCGGGTGATTGATGAAGAAGGCGGCCAGCTCGGCGTCATGCAGCCGTTTGAAGCCATCAAGCTGGCGAAGGAAAAGGGGCTCGACCTGGTGGAAATTTCGCCCACGGCCGATCCGCCGGTTTGTAAGATCACCGACTACGGCAAGTATCTCTATCAGGCCAACAAGAAAGCGCACGAGCAGCGCAAGAGCAGCCGTGGCTCGCAGTTGAAGGAAGTAAAGTTTCGGCCCAACACCGCGGAACACGACTATCAGGTTCGCAAGAACCAGATCCTTCGGTTCCTCGGCGAAGGCCACAAAGTGCGCGCGATGATTTTTCATCGCGGGCGCGAAATGGCTCACCAGGAAGTGGGCCGCGCCAAGATGAACCGCTTGCTCATGGAGATCGGCGATCAGGGCCAGATCGAAACCATGCCGCGCATGGAAGGCAACGTCCTCGTGGCGTTGCTCGCGCCAAAAAAAGGCGTGAGCGTCGCTAAACCCGCGGGACAGCCGTCATCCAGCGCCCAGCAGTCGCAGTAGTCGGCGGAAAAGAACGCATCCGCAAGATCATGTAGGGGCGGACTTCAGTCCGCCCTCTTCGGTGTCACTACCGAAACTCAGGAGAGGGAATTACGAAATGCCGAGAAATAGATCGAAACCAAAATTGAAGTTGAAGACCCACCGCGGCGCCAGGAAGCGCTTCAAGTTCACCGCCAACGGCAAGATCAAGCGCGGGCACTCCGGCAAGCGCCACTTGATGGGCACCAAAGCGCCCGGCCGCATGCGCAAGCTGAAGAAGCTCACGCTCGTGAACAAGGCCGACGTGGCCAGCGTCAGGCAGATGCTTCCGTACGGATAAAGACTTTCTTTGAAACACGGGCACGGCAGCAAGTGCCCTGCGAAGAAAACGCGGAACGAAAGTTTCGCAATATCGTGCCAGGCAGTGCTTCACGGGTGCCTGCCGGCCGATAAGTCCCGACTTGGTCGGGACACTTGTAGCGGCCGCCTTCTGAGGCGGGCGTCTTTGCGGAACCGGTCACGGTCCTTGCCAAAGGCGAGCTACATCGCACTACCCCGGAAACAAACCCGTTGCGCAACGCGTGTTTGCTCGCGTTCACGCAACCTGTTTTGTTTCCCATAAAAAAGGAGAAACCCCATGGCTCGCGTAAAACGCGGTACCAAGCGCCGTGCACGGCGCAAAAAGTACCTCAAACGAACAAAAGGCTTTTACCT
>JBGQCW010000295.1:0-3407 GCA_041495565.1 Candidatus Acidiferrum sp. | reverse complement strand
GCATCGCGCAGCGGTTCATAGTCGTCGGCGAGCACGGGAAATAATCCGGCGAAAACCATCGGCTTGATGGCTTCAAAGCCCGGCAGTGCCGGAGCGGGACGCGCCACTTCAATGACCGTATCGCCCATGCGCGCATCGGCCACGCGTTTGATGTTCGCGACGATGAAGCCAACGTCCCCGGCTTCGAGTTCCTCGAGCGCGACGGGTTTTGGCGTGAGCGTGCCGAGCTGCTCGACTTCGTAGGTGTCGTTGCCCGCGACGAGTTTTATTTTCAAGTGATTCTTGATGCGGCCTTCCATCACGCGCACGAGAACCACGGCGCCGCGGTAAATATCGAACCACGAATCGAAAATCAGCGCTTGTAGCGGATTTTCCGCGCTGCCCTTCGGAGGCGGCACGCGCGCCACGATGGCTTCGAGCACATCTTCCACGCCAAGGCCGCTTTTCGCGCTAATGAGCAGCGCGTCATCCGCGGGAATGGCGAGCACGGTTTCGATTTGTTCTTTCACGAATTCCGGCTGCGCTGCGGGCAAATCAATTTTGTTGATCACGGGAAGAATCGTGAGGTTGTGTCCCGCGGCAAGAAAAGCATTCGCGACGGTCTGCGCCTCAACGCCCTGGCTGGCATCCACCACCAGCAGCGCGCCTTCGCAAGCGGAGAGGGCGCGCGAAACTTCGTAGGAAAAATCCACGTGCCCCGGCGTATCGATCAAATTCAGCCGGTACGTATTTCCATCTTTCGCTTTGTAATGCAGGCGAATGCTTTTCGCTTTAATGGTGATGCCGCGCTCGCGCTCGAGGTCCATGGAGTCGAGCACTTGCTCGTGCATTTCGCGCTGGGTCAGCGCGCCGGTCATTTCCAGCAGGCGGTCTGCCAGCGTGGACTTGCCGTGGTCGATGTGCGCGATGATGCAGAAATTCCGTATGAACTTCGGATCCATTTTCCTCGCTTACCAATTTTCTCAATTGCGGGCAGGATTCGAATCGCCCGCCGGATTTTTCGGCGGGCCTGCTGCTTCGAACGAGCGACACACGCAGCGCAAAAACCGTGCCGTGTAAACATTCAGTTTGCCACAAATGGAGCAGCGCGTCAGCTTGCGCGAAGTTCGCAGAAGTTCGTTCTTCGTTGTCGGTCAGAGCAGAAAGCATAGCGCTGGCCGAACGAAAAATAGACGGACCTAAGTGGCCTCTTGTTCGATACTGCATCGGGTGTGCGAGGCAGTTTGGCGCGCCCCGGAGCGAGGTATATAGTTACTGAGGGCGGTTCGCACATTACACAGTGTACAGCTCGGAATCATCACCTGTTTGGCAACTGATTGACAATTTCAGGCACCGCAAAGGCAACCCGAACGCATGGCCGCAGACGTCAGCAAGCACCTGGATCGCGCCAAGCGCTTCCTCGAGAAGAACCGTGTCGAGGACGCCATCGAGGCGTATCTCGCGGTCCTCGACGAGGCGCCGCAGCATCAAGAAGCCACGCAGGCGCTCGGTGATCTCTACGCGCGGATGGACCAGCCGGAGCGCGCGGCGATTCATTACGGTCTCCTGTTCGATCTGCTGATCGAACCCAAAGACGAGACCAAAGCCCTCGCGATCTATAACCGATTTCTGCGTTCGAATTCCGGGGCGCAGCCACCCGAGCGCATCGCGCGCTACGCCTTCCTGCAGCAAAAACAGAATCACCCCGACGAAGCCATCGAGCAGTACACCAAGGCGGCGGAGCTTTTCACCACGGCTGCCCGCGAGGAAGATGCTCTTTTTTGCTGGGAGCGCATCGCGCAGCTGGATCCCGAAAACAAGGACCGGCAATTGAGGCTTGCTGAGGCCGCCGAACGCATCGGAAAAAATGCTCTCGCGGCGCGCGCGTTTCTACGCGCCGGACAGCTTGCTTCCGCGAGCGGCGCGGCGGCCGACGCGCTGAATTGGCTGGGCCGCGCGCACCGGCTCGCTCCACAAGAACGCAGCGTGGCCCTGCTCTATGCGCAGGCAAACCTGCAATCCGGCAACGCGGTTCGTGCCACGGCATTGTTGGAGCCATTCGCGGGATCCGAGAGCGACGCGATGTTTCTCGATACGTATGGCGAGGCCCTGATGCGTTCGGGAAATCTGGAGCGCGCCCGCGAGGTGCTGGACCGCCTCATCCACGAGAAAAAGGAAGGGATCACGCGGCTCTTCGACCTTGCCGACTGCTACGTCGCGGCGGGACAAGACCAAAAGGCTGTTGAAATCCTCGTAACGGTCAAGCGGCGGATGTTCGCGGACAAGCGCCAAAACGAAGTCGCCGCTTTGACGGACGGTCTTGCGGCCAAACACGCGCAATCGCAGGCCATTCTGGAGCTCTGCGCTTCCATCTACAACGAACTCAACCGCGAATCGCAGTACTTCGAAGTCTTGATCAAGCTTTTCGACGTGTACCTGCATTCGGGAAATGTGGCCAAGGCGGCGGAGTCTCTTGAGAGGCTTGTGGACATCGACGCGTACGACTACCGCAATCAGGAGCGGCTGGAGCTGCTGCGCGGCCGCGTTGATGATGCCTACTTGAAGCGGGTGGGAAGCCGGCTGACGAAATCGGGCACAGAAACAGCGGCTCATACGGCACATTCGACACCGGGGCAAACCGTGATTCCCGCACCTCCTTCCAGCGAAGAAGGCCGGCACAAGCAGGCGCTGGAAGACCTGATCGTGCAGACGGAGATCTTTTTGCAGTATTCGCTGCAGAGCAAAGCTCTCGAACGGCTGCAAAGAATCGCGGCGATGTTCCCCGGCGAAGAAGAACACAGCGCGCGGCTCGCGAATCTCTACCAGCTCGCGAATTGGTGGCCGCCGGGGGCGGCCAAGCCGAAGACGGAACCTGCGGCTACGCCTGAGACGGAGGCACCGGTTGTGGAGGCGCAAGCGGCCATAACGGGAAGGACCGGCGTCTACACCGCCGAAACACTGCGCGATCTTTCCAAGATCTCGGAAATCAATCAAAAGATTTTCCGCCAGCAGACGCCGCGCGCCATGCTCAATACCGCCGTCAACGAGGTGGGGACTTATCTTCGCAGCACGCGGGCGCTGGCAGTCGTCGGCGCGCCCGGCCGGCCGCCGGAAATGGCCGCGGAATTTTGCGCGCATGGCGTGAAGCCGGCGCCCGGCGCGCAGGTCGTCTTTCTGCTCGCCCAATTGGAAAAGGCCGAACCCGATGAACTCGGCGGCTTGATCGTTGGAGCGACGGAAGGATCGATCCTCAGCGAGCTGGGGCTGGCCACGGCGCTGGGCGTCATGATCATGGACAAAGAGACGCAGGCGCCCGCGGGAATGCTCATCGTCGCGTATGCCGAGCCGCATAAGTGGAAGCCCAATGAGGCGTATTTTCTGCAAGCCATCGGCGACCAAATGCTGATGAGCGTCAGCCACACGCGGCT
>JBGQCW010000294.1:0-3461 GCA_041495565.1 Candidatus Acidiferrum sp. | reverse complement strand
CCGCCGTACTTGCGATTGTAGACTTCGACGATTTGCTTCCAGGTGGAACGATCTTTGATTTCCTCCGCGACGCCTTCCAGAACTACGGCTTCGTCGGCTTTTTCAGTGCCAATCACACAATGAGGGCCGGCAGCGATGTTCTTGGCCTTGCGCGTGCGTGCGCCGGTGCTGAACCAGAAAGCATCCTGCCACCAGATGCCCCAGACGAGCATGAGGTGAGGCCGACCATCGGGGCGCGAAGTGGCGATCCAATAGTTGTGAGATTTTTCGAGACGCTCGAGAGCCCATCGCCAGGGTTTGAGGCCGGTGGTCTCGTCGGAGGGATTCTGCAGAGCGTCGGGCCAATGGGGGCGGCTGGCCTTGGGTTCGTTCATGGCGGCTCCTTCCCGGATTCCAGGGTGGGCGGCGAGTTTAGCAGGGTGTGGGGGATGAAGCTGAAGAGTTAGAAGCGCCGGGCACGAGTACGAGCAGAGTGAAATTTTTGTTGTCGCAAGCAGGCTCATCGCGTAGGTTCGCAGGCATGCGAGTCAACGTCGTCGAAAATATTCCGGAACGCGCGGTGGTGGAAGCAAAAGCTGCAGACGATGCTTCCGTGAAGCTCGCGCTTCAGAATTTTCAGAGCGCCATGCAAGGCGACGATTCTCTTTTTGACAGCCGCCAGAGAGGAAACTGGCAGGTGACCCTGGCAGGTGATGGGCGCGAGGTTTGTTCTGGAGGGTTTCTCTTGTCCTTTCGGGGCAAGGAATTTCGCCTCGACCGGAGTCTATATTTTCAGTTGATCCAAAAGCTGACCGGATTATTGAAGAATGCGGGATCGCCGGAAGTTCTGGCGGCGAAACTCTGCCTGCTATTAGAAAGGCAGGGTGAATCCTTCCAGGGGGTTTTGGCGCTGAGAATTGAACTTGAGGCTGCGGGGAATTCGAGCGAGCAAGCCGCAGTGCGGTGGGGCTGGGAGTAGCCCATTTGCAGCAGGCTTTGCTTTTCACGTCCCGCTATCTGCGACAACAGATTTCGCAGAAGAGTGGCTGACGGTATTTCGGGGGCATAGAAGATGGTTGTGGATGGAGGGCATTTCTTCAGGAAACGAAAGCGCACCCGACACGGAAGCTGCCTTGACTCGTCGGTTGTTTCCAAACGGGCCTCAGGTTGACGCGAACAGGAGGAAGAATAGGCACGTGCAAGACTGCCAGCAGGTTCTCCGGCAGTTCCTCGGATGAATCCATTTCGAGGGCCACGCCGCCAAAGCCAAGATCCAGGACGCGGGCGCGGCGCGCCCCCTGATCTCCGAGAACCGCGTAGGCGTTTGTGCCGGTCATGGAGACGCGCTCGGCTTTGCGCTGAACGGTAAAGACGCGCGGGGGAGTTGCGGCGAGGTCTGCGGAGATAGCCGCGGAAGTCGCGGAGGCAGCGGCCGCTATGGTGGTTTCGGTTTTTTCGGGTGCGCGCCTTGTTTCGATCGAAATTGGCTGTGGTGCGGAGGTAGCGCGCTCCTGGGGAGGAGGAGCGGCGGGCGGCTCTTCCGGGGTTGGGGGAGCCTCGACCCGGGGCGTGCTGCTGGAAGTCTTGCTGTGATTTGCGTGTTTCACGCGGTAGAGACGCTCGTCGGCAATGCGAATTAGCTGATCGGCCAGTTCCGCGTCTTGAGGGAAATTGGCGACGCCGTGATCCATGCTGACGCTGACGGCGAGCTCCAATGGCTGCAGCAATTCCGCAAAAACGGTTTGGACGCGGCGGCCAAGGGCGAGCGCCTGCGGGGCATCCGTCTGGGGAAGAATCAAAGCAAATTCATCTCCGCCAATGCGAAATGCGGAGTCCGACGTGCGCAATGCTTTCTTGAGGGTGGCGGCGGCGGCGCGCAAGACTTCATCGCCGCGCGGATGGCCATGCTTGTCATTCACTTCCTTGAAGCGGTGCAGATCGAGAATGACCAGACCCAAAGGCTGACCGTAGCGCCGCGCACGATTCAATTCCTTTTCAAAGGTTTCCGCGAAGAGTCTGCGATTGTAGAGATTCGTGAGCGGGTCAGTCACCGCGTTGAGCTGGAGTCTTTTCAGCTCGTCGTATTCGATGATGATGGGAACACGAAGAAGTCCAGCCGTGACGAAGACGTCCATCAAGGCGGTCTTCAGAGAGACTTGACGGTCGGCTTGAGCGCTCAGCTCGCGGCGGCGTGAGAGCATGTCGTCCCAAATTTGCAGACACTGGGGTTCGCGCAGATCGAGGTGAGCGATCACGCGGAAGTATCGCTGGAGGAACTGGCCGCGCGCAGGCAGATCGAGGGTGTCGAGCGTATCGGCAAGCAGCTCGAGATAGGAATCCTCAATCGACAAGCGCGGGGGCACAGGGGCGCCGGGGCTGGGCATATCCGGTATAGACCTGACCTCTGCCTATCCCCGCGGGGTTTGGGGAAAGCAAATTAAGCTTTCTCTATGTTCTCTCTATTCATGGAGCAACCAAGAGTCCATTCGTACTGGACCCTGGCAAAACCATGTGGGAATCCGACCTCCCAAAATTCGGGGGTATCCTATTACAAAAGCAGGATATATAGCAAAGAAAAGCCGGGACTCGGCATGGTTCCAAATATCCCATGGCACATAATTACCCGGACTTACCAGTGCGAGCCGAATGATTGCCTAGATTCACTCAATTGCGCGGAGGAATTTCAATCCGAACAGACGCATTTCCCCAGCCGCATCTTGGCGCAGCACCCTAGCTGCTATGGGAGGAGTTTCACTCGGAACAAGACTCGAAGAGGCAGGTGATGGAGCAGGAATGGTCAAGTGTACGACTTGATCCGGCCGAATGATGTGCGCCGACGCAATACATGCGCCAGTAGCGCTGATATTGAGGGTCTTGGTGAGCTCAATAAATTCGGCGCCGGAGGCGTCGGTGCCGCGGACGAAGACGGGCACCTGCAAGCGAAGGCGGGGCGAGCGTCGGGTCACAGGGGGTCCCACGCGCTGTCTTTCTGTAAGAATCTTAGGCTCCACAAGGTCTCACTTGGTACCAAGGAACTAGTACGGACCTAAGCATCTGGAATGCCAGATGCAGTGAACTCATTTTCCACTAAGCTGTTTCATATGAGTGAGATAGATTCATCTTAGTACAGAAAGAATTTTCTGTGACAACTCTGTTGGACGGAATATCCACTTCCCTTCCTCAATTGTGCAAATGGAACGCTTTTGCCATTGACACTTGGGGGATCCCTTTGCCAGTATGAAAAGCCAACTAGGGAAAATTTTTACCACTTCGCTCGAGAGATAGGTTTAAGCAATGGCTGGACGGATTGTGATGCCTCCTTTGTCAGAAGGGCGGAATCGTGCCGCTCTGCCCATGGTGTTTGTCAGTGGCCTGCTCGATAAGGTGGAAAAGCCGTTGATCGTGGCGGAACGCAGCGGGAATTTGTTGTTGGTGAATTCCCGCGCGAGACACTCACTGGAATCGCATGGATACACTGAGAT
>JBGQCW010000293.1:0-3487 GCA_041495565.1 Candidatus Acidiferrum sp. | reverse complement strand
TGACGGGGCACTCGGAAGTAATCCACTTGGCTGCAAATGCCCATTTGGGATACGGGACGCCGCCCAGGTTATTATCACGAGCCAATGGAGGCGGCGGTGCTGATGGAGAAGAAACTCGCGCTCTAGGACGGAATTAGCAGCGGTTTCCCGGTAAGTGAATCAGTCTGCGCGAAGCGACGTTTCGTCTGTGCGGGTGTTCGCAAGAGCCGAAGAGGCTGCGGCAGATAGTTTCCGAGTTCGCGATAATACGCCCAGAGTCTCGGATATCGCTTCCCACAACCCCGTTTCTGGCCAGCAACGGACATTTGTCCGATAATCCGACTGGTACGCGGATGGGGCTTCGCAAGCCCGCGATGATGAAGGGCGTTGTGCGGGCACACTCATCGCGGCCGGGTGTTCAATCGTGACGAACCCACTCGGTCTGGACCCTCGGCGGCCGCATCAAGGTCTGCATCACCACGCAATACTGTTCTGTTTTCTCTCGCAATCCGCGCAGTTGTTCCGGGGTTCCCTGAGGCGCAACAACATCAAAATGAAGATGAATGCTCTCAAAACCGACGGGCACGTCTTTTGAAATGCCAAGGGTGCCTCGAAGATCCAAGTCTCCCTCCACCGTGACCTCAATGCGTTCGGTTGGTATGCCCATGGCCGCAGCCACCATCTGACAGGTGATCTGCGCGCATGCCGCCAGAGCCCCAAGCAACAGATCACCGGAACAGGCGCCGGCACCGGGGCCTCCAACACCTTTGTGGGCTTCGGCGTGGTAGATAGCACGCCCGATATCGACTGAGCATGCCACCGGAACATCCGTCTGCCCGCCTTTCGCCCGGATTGTGATTTGCGAGGCGCTCGGGTCACTACGGTATTGCTCTTTCAGCGGCTTCTGAAGCGATCGAAGATCCATGGCAACCTCATTCTTTTATGCTTGGCCAGTTTTCGCTGCCCGGAGCAGCTTCGGCCAAGCCGTCTTGAAGCCACTCCATCGGCATGCTAGCATGCGAGCGCATCAGGGGGATGCCAATGCCCAAATTCGTCATCGAACGCGAAGTCCCGGGAGCCGGAAATCTAACCGATGCCCAATTGCGGGATATCTCGCAAAAGTCCGTCAATGTTTTGAAGGGAATGGGTCCCGAGATTCAGTGGCTCCATAGCTACGTGACAGGTGACAAGGTGTACTGCGTCTACCTCGCTCCGAACGAGGCCACCATCCAAGAACACGCCAAGCGCGTAGGCCTTCCAGCCAATCGCGTCTCCGCCGTGCGCCGACTCATCGACCCGTCAACCGCGGAGTAAGTGGTGGCTGAACCTTTAGACGGCATCCGGATTTCCTTTGACACCAGCGTCAGCCAGTTCGGGCACCCGTGCGCTAACACGAGGGAGATGTCGCCTCGGGCATCAGCACTTCCTCGACAGCTTTCTCGACCGGCATAGCCCAACCTTCTAGCCAGGCCGTCGCGCCTGCCGTGTTGGTCATTGCATGCCGTGCCGGGTCCAGACTTGCTTCCAGTTTAACTTGTTCCGCCGGCGTGAGCGGAGCGCCAATATTTTGGCGCAGCGCAGCCGCTGCGCCCGCCAGCCGCAGGGAACGCTCTGCATGGGATTGAGCGGCCGCTGAGCACGCGAAACACTCCAGCAGGCGGGCAATTCCGCGTTTATGTTCCAGTTCCTGGAAGATTTTTATGCTTTCCCGGTAGAGCGAGTGAGCTGTGGGATAATTCCGCTGTTCCCTCGCCAAGCTTCCCAGATCAGCCAGCGTGCCAGCAATGCCCCAGCGGTCACCGAGCTCCCGAAAGATTGCCAGGCCCTGTTCGTACAATGTCCGCGCGGCGGCGGAGTCACCCTGATCGCGTGCGACATCCCCCTGGTAGTTTAGCGACCAGGCGACACCTGTCCGATCTCCCAGTCCTCGGAAGATGGAGAGACACTCCGCGTACAGGGAGCGTGCGCGGTCATAGTCTCCCTGCAATTTGACGACATTCGCCAGGTTACTGAGAGACCGAGCGACGGCCCTCTGGTCGCCCAATTCTCTCCAGAGCACGAGGCTTTCCTCGAACAGGGAGTGCGCAATTGCGACGTCACCCCGGTCGCGAGCAAGGACCGCCAGCGCGTTTAGAGAGACGGCGACACCCGTTTTGTCACCCAACTGACGCGCGATGTCTTGACTTTCCCTGACGAGCGCATCCGCCGAGGCGTAATCTCCCTGCTCGCTCGCGAGCACGCCTGCGGCAAAAAGCGCGCGCGCGCGCGCCTTCGTGGGAGCTGCGGCTCCTGCGAGCTTCAGCAGCTTGCCCAGCCTGTCCCTGCCTTCGGCGAGATACTCGCGCATCTCCCAAAAGCGAAACAGGGCGGTGCCGAGACGCAGACCCCAGTCCGCATCTCCGGTTTCCGTCAGCCACTCGAGGCCCGCGCGAAAATTGTCATGTTCTATCGCGAAGCGTTCTAGCCATTCCGCCCCTTCCGCGCCGCTCCGCTCCGCAGCCTCTTCTTCTGCCAGCACCAGGCAGTAGGCGGCATGGGCGCGTTTCGTCAAGGCCTCCTCCCCGCTTGCCTTCAGTTTTTCCAGAGCGTACTCGCGAATCGTTTCCAGCATCACGAACCGCGATTCACCCTTCGCTTGTTCGACCTGCTGCGCCAGGCTTTTGTCCACCATGGAGGCCATACCGTCGAGCAGGTCCAAATCGAGATCGCCTTTGGTGTGGCACACAGCTTCCACGCCTTCCAGATTGCATCCCCCCACGAACACCGATAATCTTCGGAAAAGCTTCTGCTCTGCAGCGTTCAACAGATCGTAGCTCCAATCCATGGCAGCGCGAAGCGTCTGCTGCCGCTGCGGCAGGTCGCGTGCGCCGCCCGTTAATAGCTGCAAGCGGCTCGCCAGGCGCGTCAGCATGGAAGAGGGCGAAAGAACTTTGACCCGGGCGGCTGCGAGCTCGATGGCGAGAGGCAGACCATCCAATCGGGCGCAAATCTCAGTGACGGCGGGCGCGTTTTCTCGGTTAAGTTCAAAATCTGGCTTGGCAGCGACGGCGCGTTGCACGAATAGCGCAACCGCAGGGTACTGTGACAGAACCTCAACCGGAGGCACGGACCGCAGATCCGGCAGCGCAAGCGGCGGCACCGGAAATTCATGTTCTCCGTACACGTGCAGCGCAGCGCGACTCGTTACCAGGATTTTAAGATGGGGACCCATGACTAGGAGCTCTGCCACGGTGGGTGCCGCCTGAACCAGGTGCTCGAAATTGTCCAGCAGGAGCAGCATTGGTGCGCGCAATGAATCCTGCAAATTCTTTTTGAGTATTTCGAGCGGCGACTGACCTCCCGCCTCCCGTAGCCCCAACGTCTGAACGATCAGGGAAGCGATCAAGCCCGGATCGCTTAGCGGGGAGAGCGGGACAAAATGAATCCCACCTGGAAAGTACTCGACGAGGCCACTCGCCACCTGCACGGCGAGGCGCGTTTTGCCGATCCCGCCCGGACCCGTGACCGT
>JBGQCW010000292.1:0-3492 GCA_041495565.1 Candidatus Acidiferrum sp. | reverse complement strand
TTCATCAGGTATAACGGCGGTCTTCAAATCAACAGTTCTCTCTTGAGCGTCGTGCTGCACGACTGACGCAAGCCGCCATGCCCTCAATGGCGCGGCTAAAATTCACGTTTGTTGATTTCCTGCTGGGGCAGGAATTTGCGCGCTGGAAGACTAGTTCATGGAAACTGGCCATTCGAGCACACGCCCTCGCAGTGGCCGATACCCACGCATGCCACAATTGCCTTGATGGCCTGCTTCATTGTCAAGCTCGATCGCAATTGCGGCCAGGCGCTTTGCCCGCTCAATCAAATGCAGTTCGCTGGCAGAGGGGCTGCGTGGAACGCTACAGTACATCTCCAGAGATCCAAGCAGTTCGTTATTCTCGGCAACAACGCCTCCAGAACAGAAAGTATACAAACCAAAAAGCGCTGCGTTCATGGCAATTTCAGCAAGATCGCTTGCCTCGTCCCCCGGCAGGGAAATGAGCGAAACCACGTTGCCAATCTGACAATCGAGAGCACTGCAGATTCCATTCAGTACTTCCGGGAGGGGCGCGCGGGTGGAAATCGATTGGAGCAGTTGTTCTTCCGCGCTCAATAAATACAGGATTTTGCCGTCAAAATTGCGATGCACTTTGCGTTTTTGTAACCTGTCGCGCGTGCGAGAATGAAATTTATTCATGTGTGCCTTCCCTTTTTCAGGCCGCGTTCCTATCACTCCCGAATTCGACAAACTCGGGATTCGAATCTGGTAGAAGCGATCAAGAACAGTGACCGGCCCGGGCGGCGCTTGGCTGGTTGTCTTTCATCGCATATAGGGCCCTGTCCGCAGCGTATAGCAGGGTTCCGATGGTATCGGCGTCCTTCGGATAACTGGCAACTCCTACGCTGACGGAAAGCGCTGGCTCTTCGGCATCTTTCGTAAGAAGTTCGCAAATCCGCCGCGCTACCAAGGTGGCGGCGGCCGCGCCCGTCTCCGGCAGGACCAGAGCAAACTCGTCCCCGCCTTGCCGCGCTGCAGTGTCCACGGACCGGCAGCAGTCCGCCAGAATCTGCGCCAGCCGGCACAGCGCCCGGTTTCCCGCCAGATGCCCAAATCGATCGTTGATCTCTTTCAATCCATCGAGATCCAGCAATAGGAGCGAGAATTCCCGCTCGGTGCGCTTTGTTCGGCAGATCTCCGCGTGCAACACCTCGAAAAGCCGGCGATGATTGGCCAAGCCAGTCAACGAATCGCTCAATGCCTGGCGGCGTAGATGATCCTCGAGTGCGCGCTGTTCCGTAATGTCAACAATGATGATTTCATAGCCAACAAAATATCCACGCTCGTCAAAGATGCCGCGGCCGCTAAGTCTGGCTTTCAGAGTCGTGCCGTTTTTCCGCTTCCACTCCATTTCGACCGGCTCGATTCGCACCGACTCGGGGGAACTTCCTGCCAATGGCGCTCCGCAACCAAGATCAAGGACGATTTCGGACGCACGGTTTGCCGCCAGCAGTTCCTCTTTGATTTCGTAGCCAAGCATCGCCAAGAGAGCCTGGTTGACGTCGAGAAACTTTCCTTCCGCATCGCAGCGGCATATTCCGTAAGCGGGATTCTCCACCAGCGCGCGATACAGCGATTGCGAATGCCGCAAGGCCTTTCCGGCCTCTTCCAGCTCGGCGCGCAGTTTCTTTTCGTTCAAGACTCGGCGAACGGCCATCGGCAATTGAGCGAGATGCTCTCGTTCAACGCAATCGAACGGACCATGAGCGGTTAGTTCCGCGACGGATGCACTTCCCATGGCGGTAGTCACGAAGAGCAGGGGAATCTCCCGCACCGTTTGATGGAGGAGTTGCAAAGCCTGCGATCCTTTCCAACTCGGGCTGGGGTACTCGGCAACCACGACATCGTAAGATTGGGAGTGGAGCCGTTCCGTACACTGTGCCAAGTTCAAAACGAAATCGGCGCTGACAGTGAAGCGAGCTTTCTGGAGCTCTTGCAGGCAGGAGTCTACCTCGTCCGCGTCGCGATGGATGAAAAGGACGCTGAGGGGACGGCGTCTGTGAGAAGCGGCGCTCTCCGGAGGGTAACTCCGCAGATCAGGCTGGATTTCGTTCTGCGCCAGGTTTGCCATATAAGCCCACACATAGACCACCGAAACCGTCCATAGATATCCGGATGAGCGGCTAAGAGGTCGACCCCTTCCCGCTCACCATAGGCCGGTAAGAAAAGGGAGTCTGTTCCATTTTGAACAGTTGCCGTAGCAGGCAAATCGAAGGAGACCGTGGGCGGCCAGTGGGAGAGCAAAGCCTCAGATTGGCTAGGTGATTGAGGCAATGGGATCCTGGTGTTCAAAACGAGACAGACGACAGGCGTTCCCATGCCGCAGGATTGCGCGAAAATTCGGAGCCGCATCAGGAGAATCGCAATGATAAGTTGCCCGCTGTGCCACAGTAAACGAATTTATCGATCAAAACGCAAAGGGATCATGGAACAAGGAATTCTGGCCATGATTTTCGTGAGGCCGTTTCGCTGCGAAAGCTGCGACTACCGATTCTTCCGCTGGTCACTCTCCGCAAGTCCCCGTGCATCCCGGCCGGCAACAACGCGCTAATCTAGGTCGCTCCTCCCGTCCCTGCCGACCCAATCGCACGGAACGATCTCCCTGCCTATGCTTTTGATTCGCCGGAAGAGCGAAGCCGGATTGCAGCTCTACTCGAACGTTACAATCGCGTGGGCGGCATGGCTCGCCACCTTCCGTTCCTACAGGCACTCGCTGGCATCGGCACTTGCGCCAGTTCCTATGTCATCGTGAGAGTGCTAGGTTAGAAGAGATAGCGAACGAAGGCGGTCCCTTTGGTGACATATTTGGCTTTAGTTGCGGATGATTGCTTAGTTTTGGTACGATGTTATTTTTTGAACTAGCTATTGTCGTGCTGGCTTGAAGACATGCAACTGATTAAGAAGATAGCCTTTAACGTCCAGACTTTTCTCGATTCCACCGGTGTGGCGAGGAAGGTTGTCGAATTCCCAAAAAAAACGTCTATCTTCGCGCAAGGCGATGCCGCTACGCACGTAATGTACATTCAACTCGGCGGCGTGAAGCTTTCCGTGGTCAATGAGACTGGCAAAGAAGCTGTCGTGGCCGTTCTCAGGCCCGGGGACTTTTTTGGCGAAGGATGTATTGCAGGTCAGCGTCTTCGGATGGGGTCGGCCACCAGTACCGCGCAGACCACCGTGCTGGTGATCGATAAGGACGAGATGATTCGTGTGCTCCACGCCGAACATACCTTCTCCGACCGATTCATCACTTACATGCTTTCCAGGAACATCCGGATCGAAGAGGACTTAGTCGACCAACTTTTTAACTCCACCGAAAAACGCCTGGCTCGCGCGCTTCTCTTACTAGCCCGCTATGGCAAGAAAGACGAAGCGCAGAGAATCCTTCCCAAGGTATCGCAAGAAACATTGGCGGAAATGATCGGCACAACGCGCTCCCGCGTCAATCTGTTTATGAACAAATTCAAGAAATTA
>JBGQCW010000291.1:0-3498 GCA_041495565.1 Candidatus Acidiferrum sp. | reverse complement strand
AGCCACGATCTGACCATTGTTGCCACAGGCAAAGGAACTCTCGGGTCGCTGTTTGAAAAAGACGCCAGCCGTTCTCCCTACGACAAACCACAGCGCACGCTGGCACTCACCTATGTAAAGAATATGCGCCCGCGCGAATCCTACGCGGCCGTCTGTTTCAACCTGATTCCCGGTATAGGCGAATATTTTGTTTTCCCTGCGCTGACGACCTCGGGGCCTTGCGAGATCATGGTCTTTGAGGGGATCCCTGGCGGACCTATGGATTGCTGGGGAGATGTGAAGACACCGGAGCAACATCTTGCGAGATCAAAATGGATTTTGGATAAATTTCTGCCCTGGGAAGCGGCGCGCTGCCCGGACATCGCACTGACCGATGCGAACGGAGTCCTGACTGGGTCCTTCACGCCGGTGGTTCGAAAGCCGGTGGCCACACTTCCTTCGGGAAGGAAGGTGCTGGGTCTTGGGGACGCTGTGGTACTGAACGATCCAATCACGGGCCAGGGGTCGAATAACGCCGCCAAGAGTGCGGACATTTATCTGCAAAGTATTCTTGAGCGCGGCGAGGAGCAAGCGGAGAGCGAATGGATGCAACAAACCTTTGACCGTTACTGGTCGGGGTACGCGTGTTGGGTTACGGAATGGACCAACCTGTTGCTGAATCCGCCGCCGCATGTGGTCAAGGTTCTCGAATCGGCGGGACGATTGCGCGACGTGGCCGAGGCCTTCGTAAATGGATTTGATGACCCGCGTTCGCTCTTTCCGTGGTTCATGGACGCGAAAGAGGCCGAGGCATTCCTCCAAGAGGCCGCAAGCGCCGCGGCGGAACGGTTTGACCGGCGGGATTTGCGCCGCGCGCTGGGCCAATTTGCCACCGGCGTAACCGTCGTCAGCATGCGCGCGAAGGACGGCCGGCGCATCGGAGTCACCGTGAATTCATTTTCCTCGGTCTCGCTCGACCCGCCGCTCGTGCTGTGGAGCTTGTCGCGGCAAGCGGCGTGTTTGGCGGACTTCGCGAATGCGAGCCACTTCGCGATCAACGTCTTGGCGGCCAACCAGCATCACCTCTCCCGGCAATTTTCCACGCCTCTGCCGGACAAGTTTGAGAGCGTGGAGTGCTTGGAGGCGGCCGCCGGCTGCCCCCTGCTGAAAGGAACCACCGCTCACTTTGTGTGCCGGAACGTTCGCCAGCTTGATGGCGGCGATCATGTTATTTTTCTAGGCGAAGTCGAGGAGTACAAGTGGAACGAGGGCGAACCCCTGGTCTTCCATTCCGGACGCTACCGGATCGCTACGCGCCATCCCGACATCCCGGAATGAATAGTTCTTGTGCGGGCCAAAAGTGTGAAGATAGGCTTTGATTCATTTATACCTTTCGAGGAGAAATGGAAATCCCGATGAATCCCTTCCTAAAACTCAATAAACAGTACATCAGCGGAACCTGGCGTGACGGGGCCAGTTCCAAGGTGCTGACCGACCGGAACCCTTACAATGACAAGCCCATCTGCGATTTTAAACTAGCGAGCCTTGCGGACCTGGATGAGGCGTATCGCTCGGCGGCTGCGGCGCAAAAGATCTGGGCGGATGTCAATCCGTTCGAGAGACGGAGCATTCTCGAAAAGGCCGTCACGTTCGTTGAAAAAAACGAGGCGGAGATCACCGACCTTATCATCGAAGAGTTGGGCGGCACGGCCCTGAAAGCGTTCTTCGAAATAATGATCGTGAAGAGCATCATCAAAGAGGCTTCCACGTATCCGCTCCGCATGACAGGAGAGATCTATCCTTCACCGGTAGACGGAAAGGAAAACAGGCTCTATCGAGTTCCCGTCGGGGTCGTCGGCGTCATCAGCCCCTTCAATTTTCCATTCTTCCTGAGTATGCGCTCTGTGGCCACGGCGCTCGGAGCCGGGAATGGTGTGGTGTTGAAACCGCACGACGATACCCCGCTTACGGGAGGAACGCTGGTCGCCAGAGTTTTCGAAGAAACGGGAATACCCAAGGGCTTGCTGAATGTCATCGTCGCGGATATCAAGGAGATCGGCGACAACTTTGTCGAACATCCCGTGCCACGCGTGATTTCGTTTACGGGTTCCGAAGGCGTTGGCCGGCACATCGGTGCTGTGGCGGGCCGCTGCCTGAAACGCGCGATCCTGGAATTGGGCGGAAATAGCGCACTCATCGTGATGCACGACGCCGACCTGGATATTGCACTCAACGCGGCGGTATTTAGCCGTTTCACGCACCAGGGCCAGATCTGCATGTGCGCCAACCGGATCCTCGTCGATCGCAGCGTTTATCCACAATTCCTGGAAAGGTATGTCAAGCGTGTTTCCGGGCTGAAAGTGGGCGACCCGCGTAATCCGCAAACGGATATCGGGCCGCTGATGAACAAAGCGCAGGCTGAAACTCTGGCGAAGCAGATTCAAAAGGGAGTGCAGGAAGGCGCGCGGGCCGTCTTGCTCGGAAAAATCGAGGGCAATTTGGTCTCCCCGACTATTTTTGCCGACGTTCTTCCGGGCATGTCCATCGCGCAAACCGAGATGTTCGGTCCGGCAGTCTGCGTGATGCCGTTCGACACTCCGGAAGAAGCCATCCGCATCGCGAATGACAGTCCCTTCGGGCTGAGCGGTGCAATCCACACCCGCAATGTGGAATGGGGTGCGGAGCTGGCGAAACAGATCGACTCGGGCATGATTCATGTGAATGACGGAACCATCAACGACGAGCCATTAGTGGCCTTTGGCGGGGAAAAAGCCTCGGGGATTGGCCGTCTGAACGGCAAGTGGGCTCTCGAAGAATTCACGACTTTGAAGTGGATTTCGGTTCAGCATAAACAAAGACATTACCCCTTTGAAACCGCCGCCGGCTGAGCTTTTCTTTCGACATTCATGCCCCTTGCGTTGGAGCGCCGGCGTTCAGGGGAATAGTTCCGTTGCGCTTCGGCCCTTATTGGCTGCATTGAATATGCAGCACCATTCGAAATTGCTTTCCACCCAAAGTAACCGCCGCCATCCAATCGCCGATGAGCGAGACCTCAGATCCCTCAGTCGAAGTGTTCCGGTTGGTTTGAGCCCTTATTGCGCGACTCCAGGCAGGCGTCCAGCGCGGCCTGAATCGTGATGCGGGGGAACGCCGCCTTTGCAGTGGTGACGTCTTCTGGAATGATGAACCCCTGGGCTGCAGCCTAGAGGCGTCTCTCCAAGAGCAGCTTTTCTCTCTTAACCAAATCGTAGTGCCCAACCCGCTGCCAAGCCTGCTTTCCATTCTTCTCGTCGCGCAGCCGATAGCAGGAAATCAAGTCGGGATTTGAGGGAGCCGGACAGAAGCTCCGCTTTCCGCCCTTCTCGCGAACATACACCCACACATTTGGTATCCGACAATTTGCCATCGCACTTTCCCCTGAAAGACTACCGTTGGCTTTTTGTTCAGGAGCAGCGATTTAAGGCGCGTTTTCGTAACCGTCTTCGTAACCGGGGCAGAAAGGAAAGCGGAATCGTCTCT
>JBGQCW010000290.1:0-3507 GCA_041495565.1 Candidatus Acidiferrum sp. | reverse complement strand
GAGCGCATCATCCGCTATGCCTTTGAGTATGCCCGGCAGAACGGTTTGAAGCGTCTCTGCATGAGCGACAAGTCCAACGCCATGACCTTTGCCCACGACCTCTGGCAGAGGGTTTTCAAAGAAGTCCGCCGGGAATACGAGGAGATCGATTCCCGCCATCTCTATATCGACACCTTGGCGATGGAGATCGTGCGCGATCCGCGCCAGTTCGACATCATCGTCACCTGCAATCTCTTTGGCGACATCATCAGCGACCTGGGAGCCCAACTCGCGGGCGGCCTGGGCCTCGCGCCTTCCGGCAATATTCACCCGGGAAGGACTTCGCTTTTTGAACCCGTGCATGGCTCCGCGCCAAACATCGCCGGGAAGGGAATCGCCAACCCGCTGGGTTCCGTGCTTGCCTCGGCGATGATGCTCGAATTCCTGGGATGGAAACCGGAGGCGGCAGCCCTGCGCGATTCTGTGCGAAGCGCTCTCCATGAGAATTTCGTAACGCCTGACCTCGGCGGCGAGAAGCAAACAGGGGAAGTTGGAGATTGGTTGGCAGCACGCGCCGCAAACAACTTGGCCGCCCAAAGTTAAAGTAATACTTTAACTTACTCTTGCACTGCCTATCGGCGCCGTACCAACGCAGTGAGAAGCATCCCCAACAAGAATCCGCCCACATGCGCCCACACCGCGACGCCGCCCGAGGCACTCGCGCCAAGCGCGTTGATCCCTGAAAGAAATTGCAGCAAGAACCAATAGCCAAGGATGAAGACCGCCGGGATCGGTACAACGAAAATAAATACGAGGGTAAGAATTCGTTCTCGAGGGTAGAGAAGCATATACGCGCCCATGACCCCGGAAATCGCGCCGCTGGCCCCCAGCGCGGGAACCGTAGAACCTAGATTGAAGAGAACATGGAGCAATCCGGCCCCAATCCCGCAAACTAAATAGAAGAACAGATACGTTAGGTGGCCGAAGAAGTCTTCGACGTTATCGCCGAAGATCCAGAGGAAGAGCATGTTCCCTGCGAGATGCAACAACCCGGCATGAAGAAACATGCTCGTGAACAAAGGGACGAATGCCGCTTCGAATCCCACGTGTCCGGCAAGGAAGGAAGGAATGCGCGCCGGAACGGTGGAGTTCGATAACACAAACGCCTTGAAAGCATTCGGTGGCAACGTGAACTGATAGAGAAATACAGCCACGTTGGCAATGATCAGCGAAATGTTCACGACCGGATAACTTCGAGAAGGGTTGGTATCCTTGAGAGGAATGAACATGAGAAAAGGTCTGCAGCAGAGTAGCGAAACGCAAAGAAAATGAAAAGGGCAGGGAATGCGGGCCGCGCCATGCGTCCGATAATACTTGGGTGAATTTCGCACCGGTTAACAGAATCATTTGTGTTCGAATTCGCTCCAAAATGCGGCCTATTGCGCCCCTCCCTCCGCACTGAGCCACCTGGATGCAAGAAGATCTCTCCTCCTCAAATAATCTTTGCCACTCTGGCGATTGAGAATTTTTCGACGGAAAGATTGCGCGGCGGCGGCGCGTATGGTAATTACACTAGTTCTGCGTGTGCGTGCGATTCGAACGGAGTGCCGCAGGTTGTTCGACGCAACGTCGGCACGCCGACAGCTCATGCCTGCCCGGGAGACGGAAGCCATCATCCTGAAGACATTTCCACTGGGCGAGGCGGACCGCCTGGTGAGCTTTTTCGGACGATCCTCTGGGCGCATGCGCGGCGTGGCTTCTGGAGCCCGGCGCTTAAGGAACCGCTATGGCTCGACGCTCGAGATTCTCTCTCACGTCCAACTCTGGTACGTCGAGAAGGAAACCCGGGACTTGGTACGCATACAACAGGCCGAATCGCTCGAGTCCTTTCACAAGTCGCAGAGCGACTACGAGCTCAGCACGGGGCTCGCCGTGGTCAGTGAAGTATCGGAGCTGGTTCTGCCGGAGCATGAAGTCTCTGAATCGATGTTCCGGTTAATCCTGCTGACGGCTCAAGAGATCGAGCGCACGAGCGACTGGAATCTGCCGCTGAGTTACTTTGCGTTCTGGACGGTCCGACTGGGAGGCTGGTTGCCGCGTTTCGATCGATGCGTATCGTGTGATGCGCCGTTTGGTTCTCACCCGGCTTTCTACGATCCGATGCAGTCCGGCCTGTTTTGCGAGAAGTGCCGGCGCACCGGGATGAAGTCTTTGCACCACGAGGCAAGATTGCTGGCTGAGCGCTTCGCGGGCGAGCGGCTCGATCGCATCGCGTTTGAGAAATCGATTAAGGGAAGCGCGCAGGAGTTGCGAGAGGTTTCCCTAACATGGATCGAGCACAGCATCGAACGCCGCTTGGCAACGCGCAAATTCTTGGAGTCCACTTGAAAGCTAAAGTAAAACTTGAGAAACGAATCCGGGGCCTGACATTTCAAGATCTGATCTTGAAGCTCTCGCAATTCTGGGTGAAGCAAGGCTGCGTCTTGCAGCAACCCTACGACGTCGAAGTGGGCGCAGGGACCATGCATCCGGAAACGTTTCTTCGCGTGCTGGGTCCGGCTCCCTATTGCGTTGGATATGTTCAGCCGAGCCGTCGGCCCGCCGACGGCCGCTACGGCGAGAATCCCAATCGCCTCTACAAGCACACTCAATTCCAAGTAGTCCTCAAGCCTTCACCTGTCGACATCCAGGACATTTACCTGAAGAGCCTCGGCGCCATCGGCATCAATCTAAAAGAGCGCGACATCCGCTTCGAAGAAGATAACTGGGAATCTCCCACCCTCGGCGCTTGGGGGATCGGCTGGCAGATTCTTCTCGACGGCTTGGAAATCACCCAATTCACTTATTTTCAGCAGAGCGGCGGTATCGACCTCGATCCCATCTCCGTCGAACTCACCTACGGCCTCGAGCGCATCTGTGCGTTTCTTCAAGAAGTGGAAAGCGTTTACGATCTGCGCTGGTCTGCGAACAAGACCTACGGCGACATCCGCCTAATGGAAGAGCAGCAACTCTCTGAGTACAGCTTCAACCGCAGCGACGCCTCGGCGATCCGCTCCGAATTCGAACTCCACGAGAAACAAGCCAAGGAACTCGTCGACGGATTCAAGGACGCGGCAGGGAAGGACCGCGTTCGCTATCCACTTCTCGCTGCATACGACCATTGCCTCAAGTGCTCGCACCTGTTCAATCTAATGGATGCGCGTGGCGTAATCTCCACCACGGAACGCGCCGCGCTGATGGCGCGTGTCCGCACCGTGGCGTGCCGGACCGCGGCCGCCTACCTGGAACAACTCGGCGGCACGGCCCCCCGGCGCGAGGTGCGCGCATGAAGCCGGCTGCAAAGGAAAAGCGCGTAGAACTTCTCTTCGAAGTGGGCTGCGAAGAAATTCCCGCCGGGATGCTTCCGAAGGCGGAAGAAGAACTTCGCACGAATATCGAAAAACTATTGTCCGCGGAAAATCTCTCTGCTGGAGTGACCGTGGAAACTTTTGGCGCGCCTCGGCGCCTGACCGCCTGGATACGAGGACT
>JBGQCW010000289.1:0-3559 GCA_041495565.1 Candidatus Acidiferrum sp. | reverse complement strand
CTTGCGCAGGTGCTCGATCTTGATCGTCACGTCATAGGTGAGCGCGGGAAATTCTTGATGGAACTCCGATGCGAGTTCCATGGCGTGGCGGATGCCATTGAAAAAGTCCGGATCGCCGAAAGAGACATGCTGCGCGCCGGCAGCCACCTGGCCGCGAATGTCTTCGAGGACGACTTCGCGGCTGACGATTCGAAAAACACCCTTGTAGACCGGCACGATCGGGCAATGCCGGCAAAGATGTTTGCAGCCGCGGCTGGCCTCCGTCGAGCCGACGATGCGATAACCATCGCCGGGAACGATGAGGTGCGCGTATTTTTCGATGGGAGGCATCCCCGAACGGTCTGGCACTTCGAACGACAGCCGGGCAAGCGAAATGAGAGGCTCAGCTTGCTGTTCGAGTTTCAAATCTCCGTCCGCCGCCAGGCGTTCCGTCAGATGCACAAGCCCTTGCTCGAATTCGCCGCCAAGAATCGTGGAGACACCGAGCGTGCGAAGGTATTCCGCATTCATGGGTGCATAGAGACCGTAACAACAGAGATGTGCGCGAGAATTCAACTCGCGCAACGAAGGAATCATCTGCGCGGCCAGCCGAGTGGCCGTGTGCATCGGCAAATAGATGGCGATCAGCTCGGCATCGCGAATCGCGGACTCCTCGAGTGATTGACGCGCCAAGTCGAGAGAGACAACGCGGTAGCCGCGCTTGCGAAGCCACGCCGCAGGCGACGCCAAGCCAAAGGGCTGCCGCCCCAGCTCGTAGGTCGAAATGAGAACGATGTTCACGTCCCTACAAGTATAGCCGCAGGGCACCTGAATTCGATTTCGGTTATCATAAGGAACTGCGTAGCACAGCGAAAGGACCGTCAGGATGGCCATTAACGCGGGCAATTCTTTCCGCACACGCGACAAACTCAATGTCGGCGCCCAGAGTTTCGACATTCACCGGCTGGAGTTTCTCGAGAAACAGGGCGTCAGCGATCTGGCAAAGCTCCCGTTTTCGCTGCGCATCCTTCTCGAAAATCTTTTGCGCTGCGAAGATGGCCGTTTCGTCCATGCCGAGGACATTCGCGCGCTGGCAGGCTGGCGCCCCGGCGCTCCGGAAAAAGAGATTGCCTTCATGCCCGCCCGCGTGCTGCTGCAAGACTTCACGGGCGTGCCTGCGGTGGTTGATCTCGCCACCATGCGCGAAGCCTTCGCGCGGATGGGCGGCAATCCGAAGCGGATCAATCCGCTCTTCCCTGCCGAACTGGTCATCGATCATTCCGTGCAGGTGGATAATTTCGGCAATGTGAACGCCTTCGGTTTGAATGCCGAACTGGAGTTTCAGCGCAACGTCGAGCGCTACGCCTTCCTCCGGTGGGGCCAGACGGCGTTTCATAACTTCAAAGTGGTTCCGCCGGATACCGGGATCTGCCATCAAGTGAACCTGGAATATCTTGCGCGCGTTGTCTGCGCGATGCCCTCCGGCCGCAGGATGGAGGCTTATCCGGATTCCGTGGTGGGAACGGATTCGCACACCACGATGATCAACGCGCTCGGCGTTTTCGGCTGGGGCGTAGGCGGCATCGAAGCGGAGGCGGCAATGCTCGGGCAGCCGTCTTCGATGCTCATTCCTGAAGTTGTTGGCTTCCGGCTGCATGGACGTCTATGCGAAGGCGCCACGGCGACGGACCTTGTTCTGACGGTCACGGAGATGTTGCGGAAGAAGGGCGTCGTCGGCAAATTTGTCGAATTTTTCGGCTCGGGCTTGTCCAGTTTGAGCGTCCCAGACCGCGCCACGATCGCCAACATGGCCCCCGAATATGGCGCAACCATGGGTTTCTTCCCGGTGGACGCGGAAACGCTGGCCTATCTGCACTTCACCGGGCGTGCGCAAGAACATATTGCCCTGGTCGAGGCTTACTGCAAGGAGCAGATGCTCTTCCGCACGGACGCAACTGCGGCGCCACTCTTCAACGACACACTGGAATTGGACCTCGGCTCCGTTGAGCCTACCGTCGCCGGACCGAAGCGGCCGCAGGACCGCGTGGCGCTGCGCCAGGCGAAAGCTTCCTTTGCGAAAGTCGTGGAAGGAACGCCGGACAAGCACGTCATCGTTCGAAACAATGGCGACTCGTTCGAGCTCTCGAGTGGCTCCGTGGTCATCGCGGCGATTACCAGCTGCACCAACACTTCGAATCCTTCGCTTATGCTGGGTGCGGGCCTGCTGGCGAAGAAAGCGGTGGAGCGCGGGCTGCACGTGAAACCGTGGGTCAAGACGAGCTTGGCGCCGGGCTCGAAAGTGGTGACCAATTATTTGGCGGCTGCGGGCTTGACGCCGTATCTCGAGAAACTGAAATTTCACCTTGTCGGATATGGGTGCACGACTTGCATTGGCAACAGCGGCCCGCTGTCGGAGCCGATCGGCGCGGCCATCAAGGACAATAATCTCATCGCCGTGGCGGTGCTGAGCGGCAATCGCAATTTTGAAGGACGAATTCACCCGCTGATTCGCGCCAATTATTTAGCTTCACCGCCGCTGGTTGTGGCCTACGCGCTCGCGGGCCGCATGGACGTGGACCTCACCACCGAGCCGCTTGGAAACGACACTGCGGGCAAACCGGTTTTCTTGAAAGATATCTGGCCGTCTCCGCAGGAGATTGAATCTACGGTTCGGGCGGCCGTCACCACCGCGCAATACAGCAAAGAATACGCCGCGGTGTACGAAGGCGACGCGCGTTGGAAGTCCATGCCGATTCCGCAAGGCGACATCTACAAGTGGGATCCGAAATCGACGTACATCAAGATGCCGCCGTATTTCGAAAACATGCCGAAGACGCCGCCGGCGCTTGCGGATATTCACGGCGCGCGAGTCCTCGCCGTTCTCGGCGACAGCGTGACTACGGACCATATTTCTCCCGCCGGCTCGATCCCGGTGGATTCACCCGCCGGCAAATACTTGATCGCTCATGGCGTGAAGCCGCATGAGTTCAACTCCTACGGCGCGCGCCGCGGCAATCACGAAGTGATGATGCGCGGCACGTTTGCAAATATTCGCCTGCGCAATCAGCTTGCTCCCGGCACAGAAGGAGGTTGGACCCTCTATCTCCCCGGTAGCGAGAAGATGTCCATCTACGACGCCGCCGTGAGGTACCGCGAAGCCGGCGTGCCGCTGGTGGTCCTCGCGGGCAAGGAATACGGTTCAGGCTCTTCCCGTGACTGGGCCGCCAAGGGTGCGCGTTTGCTCGGCGTGCGCGCGGTCATCGCCGAGAGCTACGAGCGCATTCATCGCAGCAACCTCCTGGGCATGGGCGTTCTACCGCTCGAATTCAAACATGGCGAGAATCGCGAATCGCTGGGCCTGACGGGCCATGAAGTGTTCGAAATCGAAGGCGTCTCGGCGCTCGCGCCCAAGAAACCGATCACCGTCCATGCAAAGTCTGAGGACGGTAAAGTTAAGACGTTTTCGGTCATCGCTCGCGCGGACACCCCCGAAGAAGTCTCCTACTATCGTCACGGCGGCATCCTACAGTACGTTTTGCGGCAAATGCTATAGCCGGGATCCAATTTCGTGGCCTGCACT
>JBGQCW010000288.1:0-3564 GCA_041495565.1 Candidatus Acidiferrum sp. | reverse complement strand
GGCCCCTGCGGAAGGGAGACTACGCGTGGCAAAGTACGATGTAGCGATTATCGGGAGTGGACCGGGCGGGTACGTGGCGGCGATCCGGGCGGGTGAACTCGGGCTGAAGGTGGTCGTCGTGGAGAAGGACCCGTATCTTGGAGGGACCTGCTTGCACGTTGGCTGCATTCCCACCAAGGTGCTGCTGCACCATGCGGAGGTCTACGATCAATTCAAGAATGGCGCGGAATTGGGATTTGAGGTCAGCGGGCTGAAGGTCAATTGGGCGAACGTGCTGGCGCGCAAGGACAAGATCGTCAAGAAGCATTCGAAAGGTATCGAGTTTCTCTTCAAGAAAAACAAAGTGGATTCGGTGCAGGGCTGGGGAAAATACGAAGGGCCGGGCAAGATCAGCGTGGAGAAAGACGGCAAGAAAACCACGATTGAAGCTTCGAACATCCTGATGGTGAGCGGGTCGGAGGCGCGGTCGCTGCCGGGGATCGAGCCGGATCACAAAACGATTCTGACGAATCGTTCCATTTTGCAGCTGCCGGAAATTCCGAAGACGCTGATCGTGGTTGGCGCGGGCGCGGTGGGAGTGGAATTTGCCTCGATTTATAATTCCTTCGGGACGCAGGTAACCATTCTGGAAGCGTTGCCGCGCGTGGTTCCCGTGGAAGACGAAGAGATTTCCGCGGAACTCGACAAGACCTACCGGAAGAAAAACATTCAGATCTTCACCAGCAGCATGGTGGAGTCGGTGAAGAAGGATGCCAAGGGCGTCACCGTTTCGTTCAAGGATAAGGACGGAAAGGCGCAAACGCTGCAGGCGGAAAAGCTGTTGCTGGCGGTGGGCCGCAAGCCGATGACGGAAAATTGCGGGCTGGAGAAATCCAAGGCCAAGCTGGAGCGCGGTTTCGTGCACGTCGGGCGGAATATGGAGACCGCCGAGAAAGGGCTGTACGCGATCGGGGACATCGTTGCGGGACTGCCGCAACTGGCGCACGCGGCCATGATGGAAGGGATCGTGGCGGTGACGCACATTGCGGGGAAACCGACGCAGCAGATCGTGAAGACGCGCATTCCAAACGCCACGTATTGCGAGCCGCAGATCGGGTCGATTGGATTGACGGAAAAGCAGGCACGCGAAGCGGGTCACGCCGTGAAGGTGGGCAAATTTTCGTTCGTGGGGAACAGTAAGGCGACGATTCTGGGCAATCACGGCGGCTTCATCAAGGTAGTTTCGGAAGAAAAGTACGGTGAGGTGCTGGGAATTCACATCATCGGGCCGCTGGCGACGGAAATTCTGGGGGAAGCGGCAACGGTACTGCATCTCGAAGGCACCATCGACGATATGATGAATATGATGCATGCGCATCCGACGGTGTGGGAAGCGATGGGGGATGCGTTTGCGAGCGTAAGGGGATTGCAGATAAACGTGTAGGGACTGGTGACTCGTGACTGGTGACTGGTGAAGATCTGCCAGATTGTTGATTTGGGATTGATTGGCTACGCGGAGGCGTGGGCGCTGCAGAAGCGCGTCGTCGCGGCGCGGAAGTCCGCCGCGATCGAGGATGTGCTGCTGCTCTGTCAGCACCCGCACGTGATCACGCAGGGGCGGAATGGGAAACGGGAGAACTTGCTCGCTTCCGAGCATATTTTGAAGCAAAAGGGTGTGGAGTTCCATGCGACGGACCGCGGCGGCGATATTACGTATCACGGGCCGGGGCAGATTGTGGGATATCCGATCTTGAATCTGGGCGCGATTCGGCGCGACGTGGTGTGGTATGTGCGCATGTTGGAAGAAGCGATGATCCAGGCTACGGCGGAATTTGGGATTGCGGCGGGAAGAGTCGCAGGAAAAACAGGGATTTGGGTGGGAAACGGCAGCAGTGAGGAAAAGCTCGCCGCCATCGGCGTGCACATCAGTCGGTGGGTGACATCGCACGGATTCGCGTACAACGTCTCGACGGATTTGCGGTTTTTCGATTTGATCGTGCCGTGCGGGATCGCGGACCGCAAGGCGACTTCCCTGGAGAAATTGCTGGGGCGCAGCGTGCAGCCGAACGAGGTAACGCCGCGCATCGCCAATCATTTGGGAGAAGTCTTCGGCCTGGAAATGAAGCCAGCATCGCGGAAAGAGTTGCTCGAAAATTTGCAGGGGGCCGAGCAACCGGTCGCGGCATCAGCATAGAACGCGGAGCAAGGAATGAAGAAGGACCTGACGCGGCAGCAGTACCTGGACCTGTACTACTACATGCGGCTGAACCGCGCCGTCGAAGACACCATGGTGAAGCTGTGCCGGCAGAACAAGATTGTCGGAGGGCTGTACTCCAGTCTGGGGCAGGAAGCGATTTCGGTGGGGACGGCGTACGCGCTGGAGAAAAAGGACTGGCTCGCGCCGATGATCCGCAACATCGGGGCGCTGCTGGTGAAGGGCGTGCCGCCGCGCGACATTTTCATGCAGCACATGGCGAAGTACGATTCGCCGACAAAAGGCAAGGACGGCACGAGCCACTTCGGCGACCTGGATAATTTACACATCGTTTCGCCGATTTCCATGCTGGGCGATTTGATTCCCGTGATGGCGGGCGTGGCGATGGCGGGACGGTATCTCGGGCAGAAGATTGTGGCCATGACGTGGATTGGCGACGGCGGCAGCTCGACCGGCGTGTTTCATGAAGGGCTGAATTTTGCGGCCACGCAGAAGGCGCCGTTCGTCTTGATCCTGGAGAATAACTTGTGGGCTTATTCGACGCCGGTTCGCAAGCAGGTGCCGCTCGAGAATCTCGCAGACCGCGCGAAGGCCTACGGGATCGACAGCTACATCGTGGACGGCAACGACGTCGTCGCAGTGTATTCGACAGCGAAGGAAGCAGTCGAACGCGCTCGCGCGGGCGAAGGGCCGATCCTGATCGAAGCGAAGACGTTTCGCAGACTGGGCCACGCGCAGCACGATCCGGCCGAGTACGTGCCGAAGGAGATGCGCGCGTACTGGGAAGCGCGCGATCCCGTCGCGCTGTATGAAAAATTCCTGATGAGCGAGAAGCTTCTCGACGCCAAGGGCAAGAAAGAGATGGAAGAGAAGATCGGCGCGCTGCTCGAAAAAGAACGGGAGTTTGCGGAAAGTTCGCCGATGCCGCCGGCGGAGTTCGCGGAGACGGGCGTTTACTGCACGGGCGACGATTGCCACAAGATCCGCGCGAAGTGGGAGCGGCCCATCGCCGAGGTGACGCCGCCGAAATCCAGCGTCGAAGCGGTATGGACGGTTCCGGGATTCGGGTCGGGCAAAGGCTCCGGCGGGAAGAATGCGCCGATTCACTTTGGCGATACGCCGCCCGCGGCGGAGAAATCCGCGAGTGAGCGGAAACCCGCGGCAAAAATCGCCGTGAAGGCCGCAGCGAAGAAAACGGTGAAGGCCGCGACGGCAAGAGCTTCGAGAAAGGCGCGGAGATAGCTATGGCGGGCGCCAAACAAAACGGGAATGGCGGAGCGCAGGTCACGTTTCTCGAAGCCATCAAGCAGGCCATGTTCGAAGAGATGGAACGCGACCCGGCGGTGGTGCTCCTCGGCGAGGACGTGGGC
>JBGQCW010000287.1:0-3591 GCA_041495565.1 Candidatus Acidiferrum sp. | reverse complement strand
CTGGCGGAGCACCTGGCGATCCGTTTCGCGCTGGAGCGTTTCGAACGCGGCGAAGTGAAAGTCAACGCCGTTCGCCAGATGCTGGACCGCATGAACCAGGAAATCGAGAATCTGCGAAAGATTCTTGGCGCTCATGAAGACAAGATGAGCGAAGCGGGCATCCTGGCGCAGTCGCACCGCGAAATCCTGGACCGGCAGTTCTGGGCGGCGGTGCCGGAAAGCGGCAAGCGCGCGGTGTTGCTATCGGGAGAGGCCTGGTGCATTCCGCCGCGCAACGTGCAGTCCTACGTAGGCGAGCTGATCGAGCACGGCAACATCGCCGAAGCCATCAGCATTCTTCAGAATTATGCGGCTTGCGCGGACAGCGAAGACGCTGATGCGCGAAAGAAAACCGCTGTCGGGCTTTCCGAGATGGCGGAACTGTATTCCAAGGCCGATCCCAAGCTGCTCAGCGAAGCGCTGCGGCACCTGGGCCTGCGGCTCAGCGTGGAGCAGGACGCGGAACTCCAAGGCTTGGTGAGCGCGGCTTTCGTACGGCTGAGCCAGGAAGCGGCCACCAGCCGGTATTTTCCGGCGATGGAGCAGGCACTCGATCTGGTAGCCGGGGTGGAGTCGCAGAGGCCGGGGATCGCGCGCAGCCTGCGCGGGAAAATGGGCATCGAAGAGCGCGTGCCAGAGTTTGTCGAGGAAGCGCTGAAAGCGCGCCACGTGGCTGCGGGGCTGACCGATGTTCTGAAGCTGCTGCCGCAAACGACCATGGAGCAGCTCTCGGCGCGTTTCAATAGATGCAGTCTGCGGGATGATTCGGAACATGTAGCGAATTTGGCGGCCGACCTGGGCGAAGGGGCCGTTCAGTATCTCCGGAGCACGGTGCGCGGCGGGCCGATCGCCGAAGCCGTGGAGATGGCGGGGCTGCTGAGCAGACTGGATCCGCAATCGGTCATGGTATATCTGCCCGGCCGGATGAAGGAATTTCCGCGGTCCTCGCAAGACCGCATCGTGCGGCAGATTTCCGCCAGCGGAGCGGCCCGACGGTGCCACATCCTGCTCGAGTTGCTCGATCATGTGGATCCGCTGGTGACGCCGCTGGTGATCGACGAGATTGGCGTAACCGCGGATCGCGAGGCGCTCGGCAGACTGCTGACCATCGCCGACGGTGACTTGCCCCCCGGTGGCGGGCCGTATCTGCGCGTCAAAGCGATCGAGGCATTGGGGAGAATTCAAGCACCCGAATCGGCCAGCACCTTGAAGCGGCTCGTCGAGGCGAAGAAACTCTTCAGATGGCTCGAGCCGCAAGAGCTGCGCATTGCCGCGCTGCAGGCGCTTGAAAAAATCGACCCGGAATGGGCGCGCGATTGTCTGCCCAACAGCGGAATTGACAAAGAAGACTTCACGCTTGCACCGCTGGAGATTCCTGCGACGTCGAAGTTTGTGCGGCAGCGCCGGCATACGCGCGTGCGGCTCAAGAAGACGGTCAGGGCGGTGTGCACGAACCTCAAAGAGGGTTGCTCCATGGAGATCAAGACCGCCAGCCTGACGGGCGGGGTTGCGACGCTCAGCCGGCACCTTACGCCCGGGACGCAGGTACAACTAAAGTTGCAGGTGGGCTTGAGGAATTTGCAGGCCACCGCGCTGATGCGCGACTCCCGCGCGCAAGATATGGCCTTCGAAATCGTGGACATGAACCTCGACGAGCGCAGCAAATACCGCCGCATGCTGGCCGGCAACCTCTCTGACAGTTATAACCAACCGGGCGCCGCTGAAAGCGATCCGACGCTCGCTTCCTTAGAAACGCTGTCCGCGAGATAAGAAACCGCCTTTCGGGTTTGTCCCGCAAGAAAACTGCGCCGCTGGCTGTTGTTGCGATTCTTGGCGCGGATGCATCCAACCAGTTAGAATAAAGTGTTTGCACTGGCCGCATTGCAGTAGCCGTGCGGGCGAGCACGCACAAAACCGTTAGGAACCATAAATGGAAGCAGCTCAGATACTCGATAGAGTCGTCGCTCGATTTATCGGCACCAAGCACGAGCGCGACGTCAAGAAATTGCAGCCCACCATCGCGGCCATCAATGCGCGCGAAGCGGAAGTGCGCACGCTCACGGACGAAGAGCTGAAGACGCGCTTTACAGAACTGAAGGCTCAGGTTCAGGAACAGTTGAAGGACGCCGATCCAGCCGAATCTACTTTTCGCGAGCTGATGCAGCAAGCCCTGGAGCCGGCGATCGTTCCGGCGTTTGCGATTGTGAGGGAGGCGGGGCGCCGCTTCCTGAACATGCGGCATTTCGATGTGCAGCTTATCGGCGGCATGGTGCTGCACGAAGGCAAAATCGCGGAAATGAAGACCGGCGAAGGCAAGACGCTCGTTGCGACGCTTCCGGCAGTGCTGAACGCGCTCGCGGGGCGCGGCGTGCACATCGTCACCGTGAACGATTACCTGGCGCGCCGCGACGCGGAGTGGATGAGCCCGCTTTACCGCGCGCTGGGATTGAGCGTCGGCGTGATCGTGCACGATCTCGACGACGAGCAGCGCCGCGCAGCCTACGGCGCGGACATCACCTACGGCACCAACAACGAATTCGGCTTCGACTATCTCCGCGACAATATGAAGTACGACCTGGCGCACTGCGTCCAGCGCGGCCATCACTTCGCCATCGTTGACGAAGTCGATTCCATTTTGATTGACGAAGCGCGCACCCCGCTCATCATTTCGGGTCCCTCGGAAGAGTCCACGGACAAGTACGCCAAGATCGACAAAATCATCCCCAAGCTGATTCAGGATATTGATTACACTTTGGACGAGAAGCACCGCACTGCGACGCTCACCGAGGAAGGCGTCAGCAAATGTGAGCGCTTGCTGAGTCTCGGCAATTTGTATGACCCGGCGCACATGGAGTCGATTCACCACGTCTACCAGGCGTTGCGCGCGCATACCCTGTACAGGAACGACGTCGACTACGTTGTGAAGGACGGGGAAGTCATCATCGTTGACGAATTCACGGGACGCCAGATGCCCGGCCGGCGCTGGTCGGATGGTTTGCACCAAGCGGTGGAAGCCAAAGAAGGCGTAAAGATCGAGCGTGAAAATCAGACGCTCGCGACGATCACCTTTCAGAATTATTTCCGCATGTACAAAAAACTTTCCGGCATGACCGGTACGGCGGCGACGGAAGCGGCGGAGTTCAGCAAGATTTACAACCTGGAAGTTACGATCATCCCGACGAACGTTACATTGATCCGTATAGAATCTCCGGACGTCGTCTACCGCACGGAAAAAGAGAAATTTGAAGCCGTGGTCAACGGCATCCTGCAGGAAGACAATTCGCTGGCAAACGGTATCCGCCAGTATCACGAGCGCGGGCAGCCGGTGCTGGTCGGCACGATTTCCATCGAAAAGTCCGAGACGATTGCGGAATTGCTGAAGAAAGGCGGCGTTCCGCACCAAGTGCTGAACGCCAAGCAGCACGAACGCGAATCGCGCGTCGTGGCGCAAGCGGGACGCAAAGGCGCCGTGACCGTCGCGACGAACATGGCCGGGCGCGGCACGGACATCCTGCTCGGCGGCAATCCCGAGCAAATGACGCGCGATCATTT
>JBGQCW010000286.1:0-3592 GCA_041495565.1 Candidatus Acidiferrum sp. | reverse complement strand
TTGGCGAAACGCTCGGCGCCTTCGGCGACGAGCATCATGTGCGGACAGCTTTCGAGGATTTTGCGCGCGAGCTGAATAGGGTTCTTGACGCGCTGCAGCGTGGCTGCCGCCCCAGCGCGGAGCGACCCGCCGTCCATGACGATTGCGTCGCACTCGACGCGGCCGTCCAAGTTGAGATGCGAGCCGTAGCCCGCGTCGAAAACAGGATCGTCTTCGAGGGCCATGATGGCCGCTTCGATGGCGTCCAGGGCGGAGCCGCCGCGGGAGAGGATCGACCACCCAGCCGTGAGCGCGCGACGGCAGCCGGATTTGCATGCTTCCACGGCTTCGTCAGGAATATCCCACGCGCCGCCATGAACGATGAGAGCAGGTTTCATCGAGATGAGAATGGCAAAGGGCTGCCGGTTTGTCTAGGAGAAGGAGAGAAAAAAAGAAGGACTAAACCACAGAGGTCGCAGAGAAGAGAATCCGGCTAGAGGAAAAAATCGAGCAGGAAAAGAAGCATGCCGGCCATCAGAAGCGCTGCCGCGCCATTGAAGCGGCTCCGCGGCAGTCGGGTGAGATTGCGGACAAACGATGTTGGGATGGCTTTGAAACGGGATTCCTCGCGGAGGGCATAAAACGGGCCGACCGGTGTGTAACGAGAGAAGCTGCGGCGCAAGACGGAAATCTCGTCTTGAAACCAGACGGAAAAGTCGTCGCGGTTGCGCCACACCAATGCGGCGCCCGTGGCTAACAGGAGGTAGCCGAGAATGGTCAGAAGCCCGAGTGCCGAGCCTGCTCCCCAATACATAGTCCCTCACAGGCGGCCCACACGATATATGGACTAGGACGCCCGGAACAGCAAAATGGTTACTCGCCGTCGTGGATGGTAACGAGGCGGACGATTTCAAACTCTTTTTTTCCCGCCGGAGTGGCGACTTCGATTTCGTCGCCGACCTTGCGGTTGAGGAGCGCCTTGCCGATGGGGGAAGTCGTGGAGATGAGGCCCTTCTCGACGTCGGCTTCTTCCGTGCTGACCAGCGTGTATTCGATTTTTACTTCACGATGCACGTCCAGAACGACAATGCGCGAGCCGTAGCCCGAGCGGTCCTTCGGGATATTGGTGAGGTTCAGCATGCTGAGGTCGCCCATGCGCTTTTTGAGATGGGTGATCTTGAGGTTGACGTAGCCCTGGCGTTCCTTGGCGTATTTGTACTCCGCGTTTTCGGAGAGGTCCCCGTGGGCGCGGGCGACAGCGATCTCCTTGGGGAGCTCGACGCTGAGCTCGTGCGAAAGCTGGTCGATTTCGTCCTGCAGCTTTTTCTTGATTTTGGCAAGTGGGTCGGACATGGTTGTCGGTCGTCAGCTCACTAAGACAGTTCTGCGGAGTCCGGGACGCCACAGAGGGTTCCCCGGACCCCGCGCAAGCAAACATTATAGATGCGGGTGAATTGAAGTCACAAGGGGGGAACACCGGATTTGCTGCAAAGGCATTTCCCGGCCCATCTTGGAAGCCGAGCATGCTTGTTTTCCACTTTGGAGAGATGTTTGCCCTCGCTCAACGCACCTTCACTTCCAGGGTTTGGGTCTTGGTGTTGCCCGCGGCATCGGCGATGGTTAGGGTATAAGTGGTTGTTTTTCTTGGAGCTACATCGACGCAGCGGGAATAGGAAGGCCAGACGGGATTGGACTGTGGTTCGAGCTTGACGGTTTTGGCGTTGGCCACGCCGTAGCACAATTGAACGGTTCCGCCGCGGCGAATTTCTCCGGGGAGGGCGTAGAAGTTTTGGATGGCGAGTTCCTTGCCGCCGAGCTGTTCCAGGGTGACGCGATCCTGCTCCTGTTGCTTCTGCGTTCTTTCCTCGCTCGCGCGCTTTTCAATCCCGCGGTTTTCCAGCCAGCGGGAGGCGAGGATCCAGCCCACGATAACTACCACGATGACGATCGCGGCAGAGGAGTAGAGCGTGGGATTCTTGAAGAGGGACTTGGACGGCGGCAGATCCGGCTGACCCAACATGGTTAGACTCCACGAGTGGAATATCTTCTACAGAGTTCGACAGAAAAAGTAGCGCGAAATGGCATCCGAGGGAAAGAGGTTGCCCAGGTCCGTTCCGGCCACAGTCACTACTTTTCTTGGCTGCAGAAATCGCAAGTGACGGCAAACTTCCAGGTGCTCATGCGAAGGGATGCCGCGTCACACTCTCGCGCTCGGCTCGCACGTCATCACCGCGCAATTCGCGCAGGGCGTAGGTCACAAATTCAGCGGTGACTCTTTTGCGCCAAGTCATGTCGAAGTCGGTGTTGTCCAGGGGTTTGGCGATGCGAGCCGCGAGACCGGCAGCTTCCGCAATGGTTTCCGGATTCAAAGAACGCCCCAGCAGAGATTTCGCCGCCGCTCCCGCAACCAGCGGACGGGATGCCGCCGAGCCTACAACAATGCGGGCATCCTCGACGACACCTTGAACGGAAATGCGCGCTGCGGCCGCCACGGACAAAACAGGGAAGTCGAACGAACCGCGGCGTCTCAGTTTCCAGTAGGTGCTCTTCCAGCCGCGTAAAGAATCCAGCAGCACTTCCGCCAGAATCTCATCGGGCCGGCGCCGGATGTAGTTGATGCCATCGTTGTTGTAAAGATCAGCCAGCGCAACTTCGCGCTCACCGGAGCGCGAGACCAGGCGGACGCGGGCACCAAGAGCGATCAGGGCGGGCGCGGTGTCCGTGGAAGAAACCGCCACGCATTTCGGGCTTCCCGGCGCGACCCAGCACGTGTTCCCGTCTTTCTTCAGGCAAAAGTTAATCGCCTTTCTCCACTCATAGTTCTGATCGTAGTAATTGCACCGCGTATCCAGACAAAGGTTTCCTCCGAGCGT
The DNA here is from genome assembly GCA_041495565.1 of Candidatus Acidiferrum sp. Lineage (GTDB taxonomy): Bacteria > Acidobacteriota > Terriglobia > Acidiferrales > UBA7541 > Acidiferrum. Next base: position 740 of record JBGQCW010000286.1, on the reverse strand, counting down.
GGCCATGTTTCGGATATGCGGCGTGGCCACCAGAGCAGCCGCTTGCGATAGAGCGGTCAAGCCATTTCGAAAACGGGGATCGTCCGCAATATCGGTAAGCGTGAGGCACGCGCCGAGCCGCGATCCAGAATCCCCCCACTGAACCTGCCTCAAGCCTTCGACCTGGCGAAGACTCATGAGAGTTCGAGGGACCTGTTGCCTGCGTTTCATATTTGGAAGCAAATCCGTCCCGCCGGCCAGCGGCATGGTGTTTGGTCCTTGGCCGTCCAAAATGCGAGCTGCTTCCTCCAGCGTACGCGGGGCGCGGAATTCGAAAAGAGGCAGGCGCATCATGAGCTGAGTACCTTCTCTTTCTCGGGCCGCGGTTTCGAATGGCGCGGCACGTCGTTCACCGCGTTGCCATCGCCGCCTTCCCACGGCGGAGGAACGCGCAGAGCTTCCGGCCAATCGACATGCGGAAAGTGAGTCGGTCCACACCGGGGGTCGCGGCCCGCTTTCTTTTCCGCCAGCGCCTTCATGATTTTTTCCGGCGTGATGGGAACTTCATCAATTCGAACGCCCACCGCGTCGTAAACAGCATTGGCCACCGCCGGCATGATGGGCAGAAGCGGGCCCTGACCCACTTCCTTCGCGCCAAACGGTCCGCGCGGATCGGGTTCCTCGACCAACACGGTGACCACGTCGGGCATGTCGAGCGAAGTGGGGCTCTTGTATTCCAGCATCGAAGGAAACTTGTGCAC
>JBGQCW010000285.1:0-3599 GCA_041495565.1 Candidatus Acidiferrum sp. | reverse complement strand
TTTGAATTGGCGGACTGCGGGACGCTGCTGCTGGATGAAATAGGCGAGATGCCCGCGCCGACGCAGGCGAAGCTTTTGCGCGTCCTTGAGGACCGCAAAGTCCGCCGGCTGGGAAGCAAGAGTGAAACACCTGTCGATGTACGCGTGCTGGCAGCCACGAACAAGGACCCCGACCAAGCCGTCGGTAGCGGCCAACTGCGCCAGGACCTCTACTTCCGTCTGAACGTGTTTCACATCCACCTGCCGCCTCTGCGGGATCACAAAGACGACATTCCGCTTCTCGTCGAACATATCTTGCGGGACCTCAACGCCAAGCACGGCAAGCACGTGCGCGGTGTCGGCGCGGAAGTTTTGGACATTTTCATGGGACACACGTGGCCGGGAAATATCCGCGAGCTGCGAAATATTTTAGAGCGCGCTTCGATTATGTGTGAAAAGGACCTGATCACCCGCGCCTGCCTCCCGGGAGAATTCGGGAGGAGCGCGGCGAAGGGGCCTAGCGATCTTTCCAGCATCAAGTTCCCCGTGGGAACGACGGTGGACGCGATAGAACGCGAACTGATTCTGCAGACGCTGGGCGCAACGGGGAACAACAAGACGCGGGCCGCGGAACTTCTGGGCATCAGCCTGAAGACGCTTCATAACAAACTCAAAGAATACGGCGGCGAGCGCGCCGAGACAGAGTAGGGACGCGGAATGCAGCTGCGGCTGCGAACAAAACTTACACTGGTGATGACGGGCCTGGTGTTGCTCGTCGTGGCCGTTCTGTCTGGCGTGTTTGCCGCTCAGCTTCTCGACCAACAACTGCAGGAAACGAACAAGCGCGTGAATGACCTGGCCGGCCAGGTCTTTCTGCAGGCGCAACATGCGCTGACGGACGCCGTAGATCGTGGGTTGCGGCCGGCTTCGGACTCTTCTCCGGAAATCCACGACTACGTGAGGCACGCGTTCGAGATCAGTGATGGTCTGCGTACCCAGCTCAAAGCCGCAAAAGACAATCCCTTGATTTACGAAGTATCGATCACCGACCGCGACGGCATGGCGCTGATCTCCACCGATGAAACACTGCCGGGAAAGTTTCTCGCGCGAAGAGCGCCCCTGTCCCAATTGGTCCAGCGAAATTTTCTGCACCAAGTCAAGGTTCTCGCCGGCCCGGCGAAAGTGTACGAACTCGATTATCCATTCAGCAAAGGGGGGCAGCCGTTCGGAGAAGTGCGCGTAGTGCTTTCTTCCGGGTTTTTATTGAACGACATCGAGCCGAGCCTGCGTACCTCGGGAACGATTGTGCTGGTGGCGTTGGTCATCTCGACGCTGCTCGCCGCGGTGGTGAGCCGGGCGACGCTGGCTCCGCTGCGCGATATCGCCGCACAGTTGGACCGCATCTCGGCGGGGCAATACGACGCGCCGTCTCCGGATGTGAAAGGCTTTGCAGGGAGCGGCGACGAACTCGGGCTGGTGAGCCGCAAGATTACGCAGGTCGGCCAGCAATTGCGCGGCGTGCACGAAATTTTCAGCACCATGCGCGAAAACATGAATTCCGTCATGGCCGGACTCGAAGACGGATTACTGCTGTTCACGCGCGATGCGCGGGCTGTCATGATTAGTCCGGCAGCGGAAAAATTTCTAGGCGCGCCCGCGGGGCAGTTCCTCGGGCGGCGCGTGACGGAGATCTTTCCTCCCGGCCATCCGCTGCATGACGCGCTGCGCATCGAAAGCGACGAGCTGAGAGAAGTGGCTGCGGAAACCGAACTGGAAACGAGCGAAGGTCCGAAGCGCATCAGCGTCAGCGTGCAGGCGATCCAGGAAGACGGTGAGCGCATGGGCGCGCTGGTCACGCTTCGCGACCTCGATTCGCTGGAGAGCATCAATACCCAGCTGCAGGTGAGCGAACGCCTGGCGGCTCTCGGACGCATTACCGCGGGCGTTGCCCACGAAGTGAAGAATCCGCTGAATTCCATGCGGCTGTGGCTGGAAAACCTGAAGGAATCGCTCCCGGCGGAACAGGACAGCGCATCGCAACAAGCCGTTCAAGTGTTGGACAAAGAGATCGACCGGCTTGACGCGGTGGTCAAGCGTTTCCTCGATTTTACGCGGCCCATGGACATCCAGCTGGAAGCCACGCAACTCGCCGACCTGTTGAAGGAAGTTCTGGAGATTGCGCAGCCACAACTCCTGAAGTCCAACATCCAACTGGCGCAGCTGCTGCCAATCGACGTGCCGGAGGTTTATGTGGACCGCGCGCTGCTCAAGCAGGCCGTGCTGAATCTGGTGTTGAACGCGGCGGAAGCCATGCCCAATGGCGGACAAATGCGGCTGGTGCTGAGCCGGCGGGGCGAAATGGCGGAAATCACCGTGGGTGACACCGGGAAAGGAATTGCTCCGGAAAACCGCCAGAAAATCTTTCAATTGTTTTTCACGACGCGCCCGGGCGGGAGCGGCATCGGGCTCGCGAGCACGTTCCGAATTGTGCAGCTTCACAATGGTTCGATAGACTTTACTTCGGAGGTCGGCCGCGGCACGACGTTCCGAATTGAGCTGCCACTCGCGGCCTGAACATGACGGAAAATCGAGCCTGGCCCAGGACTGTTTTGCAGCGGAGTTTCCTCGGTTCATCTATTGTTTTTCTGTGTTGTGTGGGCGCGGTGCTGAGCGGATGCAGCATGCGGAAGAGGCCCAGCATCCCGTGGACAACTGCGATCCAGGTGAGACCTACAACGCAGCCGCACCTCGCGACGGTGAAAGATGTTCCGGAGGATCAGGTCCCCGATTTGCGTCTCGAACTTCCGCCTTCTTCTCTTCGCCTGATGACGGTGCGCAGCGCGCCACCACGTCCACGCGCGGCCACGCCCCCTTCTGCAGGCGCGGGAAACGATGCCGAGAAGTTAGACGCCCCGCTGATTACTGCACAACTCACAGCGGAGGAAACCGCCGCTGCGCAGCAGCAGACCAACCAGAGCCTGAACATCGCGGAGAAAAACCTCGAGTCTCAACGCGGAAAGCGATTGAATGCAGCGGAATTGGACCTTATCTCCAAGATCCGAGGTTTCCTCAAAGATGCGCGGGAAGCCGCACAGATCGCGGATTGGGCCCGCGCGCGCAGCCTCTCCAAAAAAGCTCAGGTGCTGTCCGAAGAGCTTGTTGATTCACACTGACTTCTTTTCCCCCGCAGTTCGTCGGGACCGGCTCACTCTGTCCATCGAAGTTCCGCGCTGCTCATGAAGCACGCGCTGGGATGCGATAAGATACGGTCATGAAGAAGTTCGACGTAGCCATCGCAGGCGGCGGAGTCATTGGCGGAGCCATCGCGCTGGAACTTTCGCGTGCAGGAATGCGCGTGGCAGTTTTTGACCGTCAACAGCTGGGCCAGGAAGCATCTTGGGCCAGCGCTGGGATATTGTCACCGGCGCCGGAAAGTCCGGGAATGATCGCGATGGTGCCGCTGGGAAAGAGGAGCCTGGCGCTGTATCCCGAGTTTGTGGCGCGGATCGAGGAAATCTCCGGGAAGAGTACCGGCTTCCGTCCGAAAGGGACGCTCGAGGCTTTTTTTTCGAACGATACGAAGGAAAAACTCAGCACCATCATCGCCCTGCATCACGGCC
>JBGQCW010000284.1:0-3623 GCA_041495565.1 Candidatus Acidiferrum sp. | reverse complement strand
GAGATGCAGTTGCGCCGCTCCTGTGCCAAGCGCACCGCGCCATGTCCCGGCGATGCTGGTGTCTCCGCCCGCTGTTTGCGCGGGTGTGGAAATGGAGCGCGAGACGCCAACGAGCGACACGATCGCCAAAACAAGCGTGCAAACAATGCCCAGTCGAATAGGGCTGCGGATCCCGCGCAGGGTTCCGTTTGCGGGGCTGTGATTTATGGATTCTCTCATGACGGCGGCGTTCTTATGCAACATATGTTGCATAAGCGATATGTCACGATAGCGGCCACGAATCTACCCGTAGAGTGACCCTTTGTCAAGGCAATCGTCGCTCCTTCTAGCTCGCCTCTGGTGCGAATGAAACACTCGATGCACGCACAACGTGAGAAGGGGGATTCCGGCGCGCCGCAGCCTCGGCCAGCTTGACAAGTGTCGCGGTTTGGCCGATGCTCCCGACGCTATGGCTAAACCGAAGATTCCAAGAGAATCGCCTGCAGAAATGGCCAGTTTGTCGACTTTGCTCAGCCGGCTGAGCCGCAAGCGCCGGGAAGTGATCCGGCCGGTCCTCGAGAGCCCGCGCGAGTTCGTGCTGATGAGCGTGCGCAGTATGGCGGAGCGCCTCCATGCCGACCCTGCAACGACCGTTCGCATTGTTCAGGGCATGGGATTCCCGAGCTACCGCGATTTCCAGAAGTTTCTGCACGAATTGTCCGTCGCGCGCGCCACCTCGCTCGATCTCATGCAGTCGAGCTCGGTTCGGGACGCCAGCATTCCTTCCTATGTCCGCGAAGCTTTTGAGCAAGAGGCGAGAAATCTGCAGGCTTTGCGCAACAGTCTGGATTTCGCTCGGCTGGAGATTTTGGCGAGGCGTATCTATCGGGCTAAGCGCATCCTCTTGATTGGCGGCGATTTGGCGGAATCACTGGTGATTTACTTCGAATACCACCTGGGTCTGCTAGGCTTTTGCGTGATTCGCGCGACTACAGCCGGCCGAACCGCGCACTTGTCGCGTATGTTTGGCAAGGGCGACCTGGTCTTCGCCATCAGTTTTCGTCGTGGCCTGCGCCAGACGGTCGAAGGAATGCAGCAGGCTAAACAGCGCGGCGCCTACTGCATCGGCATCGCCGATACGTTTCTCTCGCCGGTGGCGCGATTCTCCGACGAGTCGATCCTCGCGTCGGTCGAGACCAAATCCTTCGGCGCATCCTACGTCGCGCCCATGGCGCTGCTCAATGTAATCCTCGTTGCCTGTGCGAACTATCGCCGCTCACGGACCCTGAAACTCATGCAGGAAGCAGACAAGGAACAGCGGCTGGGCTTCCGCTGGTACGAATGAAGCACACCTCACGCTGAAGGAGCGGCCCGAATCGAATGCCTGGTCGCCCTTGCTGACCTAGTGCATCGTTCGTTTCATTCTTACCCGATGCCGTCTTCGCTCGTAGCTATAGACTTGACAATTAGTCTGTGCAACCATACAGTGCATCGCTAAACATGCGGCGCGCGAACATCTGCAACATACATTTCACTTCTGGAATCACCGTAGCACTGCCGCACAGAACCCAATGATTCAACCAGTTGCAACCGAGGTCGTGATTCGCCCGTGCGAGAGCCTCGCGGAACTGGAAGCCTGCGTTGAGCTGCAGCGCCAAGTCTGGGGGTATTCCGATGCAGACCTGGTGCCGGTTACGATTTTGACCGTGGCCCAAAAGACAGGCGGCCACGTTCTGGGCGCCTTTGACAATGACCGCATGGTGGGATTCACTCTGGCATTCTCCACATTTCGAGCCGGCGCTCCGTACCTGCATTCTCACTTCCTGGGCGTCCTGCCCGAATACCGCGACCGTGGCGTTGGCCGCGCCTTGAAGCTACAGCAGCGCGAGCACTGTCTGCGCAACGGCGTCAAGTTGATGGAATGGACGGTTGATCCGCCCGAGATCAAAAACGCGCGGCTGAACATCGTTCGGCTCGGCGGCATCGTCAGGAGGTTCATTCCCAATCTGTACGGCGTCACGAGCAACCGTTTGCACGGCAACCTTCCGACCGACCGCCTTGTCGTGCAATGGCATCTCCACTCGGACCGCGTGAAAGCGCCGCTGTCTGGAAAAGTCCCTCGTCCGGGCCCGAACTCCGTTCGCATCACGCTGCCCGCAGGCATCGCACGAATGAGGCAGGAAAATCCCGGCGCGGCGCGAACCATTCAGACGAAGCTTCGCCGCGAATTCGAGGACCATTGTTCGCGCGGTTTTGCAGTGACCGGCTTTGAGATAGAGAAAGGGAACGCCAGCTATTTGCTGGAGCCTTATGAAGATTGAAGAACTGACGCTCCGGGAGATCCGCATTCGCCTCCGAAATCCATTTGAGACGAGCTTTGGCACCACGTGGGACCGTCGCATCCTGCTGGTCGAAGCGCGCTGTGACGGCGTGACCGGCTGGGGAGAAGTCACCGCCGGCGAAGGGCCGTTCTACAATTCCGAAACGACCGACACCGCCTGGGCCATCTTTCGCAAGTTTGTCGCGCCTCTCGTCTTGGGAAAATCTATCCCCGCGGCGGCTAGCGTTCTGCAGTTACTCGAGCCGATTCGCGGTCACGAAATGACCAAGGCCGCGCTGGAAAACGCCTTGGGGACGTCGAAGCCCAGCAAAAGGGAGTTGCGCTCTCCAAGCTGCTCGACGGAACGCGCCAGGAGATTTCCTGCGGCGTGTCACTCGGCATTCGCCAGGATCCCGCGCAACTGCTCGCCGCCATTGAAAGAGAACTGGCCGATGGCTACCAGCGCATCAAAATCAAAATCAAGCCCGACAAAGACCTCGAATTCATCCAGGCGGTTCGCAAACGCTTTCCTGAGGTGAAGCTCATGGCCGACGCCAATTCGGCTTATCGCCTCGAAGACGCCGAGCTCCTGAAAAAGTTTGACGCCTACAACCTGATGATGATCGAGCAGCCGCTCGAGTGGGACGACATGTACCATCACTCGAAGCTGCAGCCAATGTTGAACACGCCGATCTGCCTCGACGAGTGCATCCACAATCCCGCGCACGCCGAAGCGGCCGTCAACCTTGGCGCGTGCCACATCATCAACATCAAGCTCGGTAGAGTCGGCGGGCACGCCGAAGCCAAGCGCATCGAAACGTTCTGTCGCGGCAAGTTCATTCCGGTCTGGTGCGGCGGCATGCTCGAGAGCGGCATTGGCCGCGCCCACAACATCGCTATGTCCACGCTGGCTGGCTTCGTGCTCCCCGGCGATGTTTCCGCCAGCCGCCGCTACTGGGACGAGGACATCATCGAACCGGAAGTGGAAGTCACTCCGCACGGCACCATTCGCGTCCCCACTTCGCCCGGCATCGGCTATCAGGTTCGCCGCAAAAGAATCGACCAGCTCACCACGCGGAAGGAGACCTTGCGCGAAGAGACCCTCAGCATCGCCGTGGTGGACTAACTACCGCTGCAAAGTTCGATCTTTGGGTTGCAACATGACACGGGGGCCAAAATGACAACACGCAGGTTCTTTCTGGCATTCTCAGTTGTTCTTCTTTCGTGCGCGCCGCTCTTTGCCCAGAAAACAATTCCGCCGGCCTCGCAAATGCAGAGCGCCCCGGCGCACAAACTGCGGGGGCTCGACGATTTGGTTGCCACG
>JBGQCW010000283.1:0-3633 GCA_041495565.1 Candidatus Acidiferrum sp. | reverse complement strand
GGCGGCACCGAGTCCGACAATCACGCCATCTTTGGGGTGGTGGCACAGCCAATCTTGGCTGTGCACTCTTCCGTTTTTCTTTCTGGCAGGACTCCCCACATCATCACGACCGCCATCGAACACGAAGCAGTTCTCAATGCCTGCCAAGCCCTCGAAAAAGAAGGCGTCGCTGTCACCTATTTGCACGTGGATCGTGACGGGCGAATTGATCTGGAGGAACTTCGACAGTCGGTACGCCGCGAAACAACTCTCATCACCATCATGCACGCCAACAACGAACTCGGCACCGTCCAGCCGCTCGAAGAAATCGGCCGCATCGCCAAAGAGCAGGACATCTACTTTCATACCGATGCTGTTCAGTCCGCAGGAAAAGTAGCGATTGATGTGAACGACCTCCAAGTCGATTTGCTCTCCCTCTCCGGCCATAAGTTCTACGCTCCAAAGGGCATCGGGGCCCTTTACATTCGCAGCGGGACGCGTTTGCGCCAGCTTCTCTATGGCGGCCATCATCAGCGCGGCTTCCGCCCGGGGACGGAAAACGTCGCAGGCATCGTGGGCCTCGGCAAAGCCGCAGAAATCGCGCGCAAGTCGCTCGCAGAAGACGCCCGGCACATCTCTGCTCTTCGCGACAAATTGGAACATGGCTTACTGACGCGGGTGCCGCAGTCACGCGTGAACGGCGGCGCTGCTCCGCGCACGCCGAACACCACCAATCTTGGTTTCCCCGGCATCGAAGGAGAAGCCCTCCTCATTGCCCTCGACTTGAAGGGTCTCGCTTGCTCGACAGGAGCAGCGTGTTCCTCCGGAGCCGTCGAGCCTTCTCACGTTCTTACCGCCATCGGTTTGCCGCCGGAAGAAGCTCGTGCCAGCTTGCGCTTCAGTCTCGGCCGCCACACCACTTCCGCGGACATTGATTTCGCCCTAAACGTTGTCCCCGCCGCCGTCGCCCAGCTCCGGGAGCTATCGCCCACTTATCGCAAAGAGGCCACTGCCCACCTATGATGCTCGCGCCTCACTTTGGTCCAGTCTTTGTAGGGGCGCAGCATGCTGCGCCCCTAGCATCGCAGTGCAAGCAATCGGAGACTTTGCCCGATACAATGGAATTAGCATGAGCGCAACGACCCAATTCGAGACCTTGCCCGAGAACGCCGAAACCCAGCGCGGTTTCGTCGCCATCGCCATGTCCGGCGGTGTCGATTCTTCCGCCGTTGCCGCTCTCTTGCAGCAGCAGGGCATCGCCGTCGTTGGCCTCACCATGCAGCTCTGGAACCAGCGTCGCCTTCCCGAATTGCAGGGCGATGGCCCGGCGCAGCACCGCTGCTGTTCGCTCGATGATGTCTACGATGCGAAGGCCGTGGCGCAGCATTTGAAGTTTCCTCACTACGTGGTGAATTTCGAAGCGCAATTTGAAGAGCGTGTCGTCCGTCCGTTCGTCGATCAGTATCTTTCCGGCCGCACGCCCATTGCCTGCACCAACTGCAACACCGACGTGAAGTTTGAGCCGCTGCTGCGCATGGCGCGCCAGATCGGCGCTGAGCGTCTGGCCACCGGCCACTACGCACGCATCCGCAAGAACGATGAAACCGACCGCTGGGAATTGTTGCGCGCACGGGATGAGAGCAAGGATCAATCCTATTTCTTGTGGGGCTTGTCACAGGAACAGCTCTCGCGCAGCGAATTCCCGTTGGGCGAACTTACCAAAGAACAAGTCCGCGCGGTCGCGCACCGCGCCAATCTTCCCGTGGCGGAAAAACCCGAGAGCATGGAGCTATGCTTTGTACCGAACGGAAATTACGTGCAATTCATTCAGGCGTATTCCCGTGAAAGCGGAATTTCTTTGCAGGGCGGCGAAGGCGAAATCGTGACCGAAGCCGGCGAGGTCATCGGACGCCACAACGGAGTCCATGAATTCACCATCGGCCAGCGGAAGGGTCTCGGCTTTGCCGTAGGCAAACCGCTCTACGTAATCGCGATCGATCACAAACAGAATCGCGTCGTTGTGGGTGACGACAGCGCTCTCCGCACCACTACATTTGAAATTGAAAATGTGAATTGGGTTTCGTGCGAAAAACCGCAAGCGCCCCTGCGCGCCGCCGTAAAAATCCGACACAAGCACGAACCCGCGCCCGCCATCATCGAACCACTCGATTCGAACCGCGTGCGCGTGATCTTCGATTCGCCCCAGCGTGCCATCACGCCCGGACAGGCGGCAGTATTCTATGACGGCGATCGTGTGCTGGGTGGCGGCTGGATCCGCTGACGCGGATTAGATGAAGAGTTCTTCTTCCTGTTGTTCGCGCGGTTCGTCGCGGCGCGGGCCGCTCTTGCGCCGCGAGCGGAGAATATCGAGGCCCACCTTAATCCCCTGCACCAGCGCCGAAGCCTTCTGCACCGGCCGCCAAAAACTGTGTTTGAACTTCGAGCCAGCATCCTCTACAGCTTCGAGCGTCCCCGTCAAGATACGGTCGGCATGCACCAGTTGCCCGCGCAGCCGGTCAGACGCCTCCGTCAATACCCGGTCGACTTTCTGCGCCTGGCCCCGCGCCAAATAGACGATGTGCGACGCGTCCGTCACCATGCTGGAAATTTTCGGCTGTGTATCGTCCAGAAGGATCTGCACGCGCGTCAGGATGGGACCGACTCGCGTTTGTAAATCGCTCACGAGCCGGTTGACGTTCTCCGACGTGCGGCGCATCTGAAAAAACAACAGCGTCAGCATCACCACCTGCACAACAAGCGCGATTGCCGCGATGATGCTGAAGAATTCGAGCCAGAATTGCATAGGCGCCCCACCCGCCCCACTTGGAAGCGGAACCCCGTGCTACTGCCTTGCCGAGCCCTTACGACTTCGATTCGCGCAGATATGCTTCGCGTCCGGCTTCGACCGCCGCCGAGATGGAATCCTTCTTGCGCACCGCAACTTCCTTGCTGCGCTCAATCAACTCATCTGCGCGCTCGCGGAGTTCACGAGCTTTCTTCTGCGCGTAATCCTTGCCTTCATCGGCCTTCTTCGCAAGGAAATCGCGTGTCTCTTCGCCAGACTTCGGCGCGAACAGAATCCCTACCAGCGCTCCGACGCCGAGCCCGACGAGGAAATAAGTCACCTTGGAACCCACATTGTCCGCCATAGCAACCTCCACAGAAACCGTAGCATAGCACCACGGCATGCGCAATGCAGACTAACCGGTATGCGCCTCGACAACTGGTTATTACCTTCACCCGCCTCCAAGATGCGCCAGGATCTTCTCCGCACTTTTTCTCGACACCACGCTGCTCAATTTCTCCACCCCTGCACGCTGTATGTTGGCGATGCTCCCAAACTCCTTCAGCAGTTTTTGCGCAGTCCTGGCCCCCACGCCAGGAATATCCTTCAGCGCGGTTTCCGTCTGACGTTTGCCGCGCCGCTGACGGTGGAAGGTTACCGCGAATCGGTGAGTCTCATCGCGGATCAGCTGAATGAGATGGAGCACGGGCGAGTGCCGCTCCAGGATGAGGGGTTCGTCCTCCTGCCCTAAGACGTACAGGATCTCCTCTTTTTTCGCGATGCTGGCCAGCGGCTGATTGATGATGTGCAGCGATTCCAATGCCTGAGCCGCCGAGTGAAGCTGGCCGATGCCTCCATCGATCAGGATC
>JBGQCW010000282.1:0-3638 GCA_041495565.1 Candidatus Acidiferrum sp. | reverse complement strand
ATGCTGATGGACGTTCTCGCGGAACGTAAAGTACGCGTGTTTGGCGTTGGCAAAATTCATGACATTTACAATGGCCGCGGCGTCGAAGAGTACGTCACGACGAAAGGCAATGCGGACGGGATGGAGAAATTGATGGCCGCAGTCAGCGACCGCAAGAGCGGGCTGATTTTTTGCAACCTGGTGGATTTCGACATGTTGTACGGCCACCGGAAAGACGTCGAGGGATTCGCCAAATCGCTGGAGGAGTTCGACCGCTGGCTCGCGGATTTCATGCCGCTACTGAGTCTTTCCGACCTGTTGATGATCACCGCGGACCACGGCTGCGATCCCGATCCGCGCTGGCCGACGACGGACCATTCGCGCGAATACGTTCCCATCCTTGCGTATTCGCTCGGAAGCGCCGCAGGCGCAAGTCTCAGCGCTCGAGGCGGGGCCGGCGTGAACCTGGGAGTACGCGACACGCTGGCCGATATGGGCCAGACCATCGCCCAGAATTTCGGCGTGTCAATCCCACATGGCAAGAGCTTCCTGCGCGAAATCAGCAGCCAATTTGCGGGCGTGGCCGGCTAGCCCGCCGCGTAAGAGCGCCGGAGGCGCGCCAGACGTTAGCCCAGCGCGTCAGCGCTGGGTACATGTGAATAAAACCTCGAGCACCGTAGGCGCGGCACTTTCCCGTCGTGCGGAAAACACGTTTCGCTCTCCCGGCGAGTTCAGCCCTATCTTCTCCTAGCTTTTGTAGCGCCGCGGCTTCAGCCCGGCATCTTTCCTTGGGTACGGTCCGCCCGAAATCCATACTGTTTGACATTTACTGAATAACAGTATACGTTTTGAAGGTGATCCGGACTTTCCGCTGCGCTGATACGGAGCGCCTCTTCCGCCGGGAAGCCGTGCGCCGGTTCAAGGCCATGGAGCGTCAAGGCCTGCGGAAACTGGACATGCTCGACGCGGCGCCGGATGTGCGAACGCTCTCATTGCTGCCGGGAAACCGGTTGGAGCGCCTGAGGAGCGATCGCGAGGGCCAGTACAGCATTCGCATCAATGACCAGTGGCGCCTCTGCTTTACGTGGCGCGACGGCAACGCCTATGAAGTCGAGATCGTGGATTACCACTAAGAGGAGAGCGTGATGGCAAAGAAACGGAAGCCGGTGCATCCGGGCGAGATTCTCCGCGAGGAGTTCATGACCCCGCTGGGGTTGAGTATGAACAAGATGGCCATGGCTTTGCGTGTCCCGGTGACGCGGATCGCGGATATCGTGAACGAGCGCCGCGGCATCACCGCGGACACGGCGCTGCGCTTTGCGCGTTATTTCAAGAACTCCGCTGCCTTTTGGATGAACCTCCAGACGCGCTATGACCTGGAAGTTGCTGAGGACGAGATCGCCGCCAAGGTTGCACGAGATGTGCAACCTCTCGAAGCAGTCACAGCCCGCGACGCCCAATAGGGTCCTGCGAAATAAATGCTCGTTCCGCTTCCAGCCTTAGCACTTCCCAAAGCTATCTCCTTCTCCCTCAATCACTTCTAACTTTTCCTTGACAGGTATGGTACTGATGTGGTAACATTGTTCTTGATAATTAGCCACCATTCCCGTTTTGGCACGCCCACTCAGCCTGTTGCGGCGCTCCGGGCTGCCCTTGCCTCTTGTCCCTGCACTGTTTCCGCGGACGCTCAACGTTTAAACTTTCAAACGTGCCTACGATCTTCAGGTATCTTCTTTCCTTGCCACACTTCCGAAAAATCCGCCCTTAACTCCAATCCTTGCCACACTTCCAAAACAAAGGACTTTAAACCCTGCATTTGCCACACATCCGAAAAAAACATGGGGGCACCCCCCCCCTGACACAGCCATTCCTGCTTGCCCTGAGCTTGTCGAAGGGGCTGTGCGCTTTACCAGTCACCAATCACCAGTCACTTCTCATGGAGAGCATCATGAATAAACCAAAGCATTCCCGTTCCAGAATCGCCGCGAACGAGTCTTTTCTCTGTCAATTCCCTTTCGCCGACGGCCGCACCTGCCGCATGATGCGCCATCACGAGCATCCATCTCTCTGCATCTTCCACGCCCGTACCGAGCGCCAGCTCCTCGAATCCGACCGCCTCGGCTCAGAGATCGCTTCCTCTATCACCGGTGGCTTCATGACCTCCACCGACATCAATTTCGTCATGGGCAAACTCTTCATCGCTCTCGCCCAAAACCGCATCTCTCAGCGCAACGCCGCCACTCTCGCCTACATCGCCCAGCTCATGCTTCATTCCGTACAGGGGATCAAACAGGAATACAAGTTCGAGTACGCTTTCGACGCGTGGAAAGACATGGAGAAAAAGGCCATCCCACTTTCCTATCCGCCTTCCGCTTCCACGCCCAGCAACGCGCAAGGCTCTTGAGGCTCGCCATGCGCACCGTCAAGAATGAATCGTGCCGCACAGAAGTTGCCTGTTATCTACGGATTAGGTTCATCACGACTTCCTTATGCGTTAGACGGTAGACTAAGCGCTCTGATGGAATGGAGTCTCTGGCGTAAGGAGGATTGGCATGGGTATGTTTAATAAAGGTGGGGGACGCGAGGACGGTGCTTTTGAAATGAGGAAGGACGGGCCGCTTTTGAAGTTCGGGGCCATCGGCATCGGGGTGATCATTGTCCTGTTGGTTCTGGGCGTTTTTCTGCTTCGCGTGACGCGCATCGAGGCGGGACACGTGGGCGTGGAGATCAACCTGGCGGGCAAGCAGCGCGGGGCGTCGGAAATACCGGTGCGGACCGGTTGGGTGGTGTATTCGCCATTGAGCACGCAGATCATTGAATTCCCAACGTACGTGCAGACCGTGAAATGGACCAAGGATACGAGCGAGGGACACCCGATCAACGAAGAGATGGGCTTCAACTCCAAGGAAGGGATGGAAATCTTCGTGGACGTCTCGCTGTCGTACGCGATCGAACCCTTGAAGGCGCCAGACTTCTACGTGAAGTACCGCGTGGCGGACATGGAGATGTTCACGCACGGGATTCTGAAGGACGTGGTGCGCAACTCGCTGAACGAGGTGGCTTCAACGTATGTGGTGGAAGATATTTACGGCGAGAAAAAAGCGGAGTTCCTGCACAAAGTGCAACTGATGATCGAGCAGAAAATGGCGCCGGTTGGCGTGGGCGTGCAGCAGTTCGGCTTCATCGGGGCGCCGCGTGTGCCTTCGGTGATCGCGACGGCGATCACGGCGAAGGCGCAGGCCATCCAGCAGGCGGAACGCGCTCGGAACGAACTGGCGACGACGCAAGCCGAAGCCGCGAAGAAAATCGCGGAGGCGGAAGGCGATGCCAAGTCACTTGTAACACGCGCGCAGGGCGAAGCCGATGCCAACCGCATCCGGCAGAATTCGCTGACACCGCAATTGCTGGAGTTGCGCCGGATCGAAAACATTCGCGCGCAGATCGACAAGTGGAACGGCCAGTTGCCGACGGTACAGACGGGACAAGGCGGTGGGATGATTTTGCAATTGCCGAAGCCGCAATAGAAGGCGAAGAAAGGGCGCGATGTATCGTGCCCCTTGTATCTTGCCGGGGCGGGGGCGAAGAGAGATCCTTCGACTCGCTACGCTCGCTCAGGATGACGACCCTTCGCCGGGTCGTCAGTTGCCGGAGCCGGAAGT
>JBGQCW010000281.1:0-3662 GCA_041495565.1 Candidatus Acidiferrum sp. | reverse complement strand
GACGTTCACACCTCCTGTCAGTCTGCTGAAGCCTTTGCATGGAGCGGAGCCCGGCCTCAGAGACTATCTCGAAGGGTTCTTCCGGCTGGACTACCCGGACTACGAGATTCTTTTTTGCGCCCGGTCTGAGACAGACCCGGGTCTGTCCATGGCGCGCGAACTGTCTGCGAAATACCCGCAAATTCCAGTACGAATCCTCACTTCCGGCGAGCCCCCCTGGCCGAATGCGCGGTGTTATTCGCTCAATGAAATGAAGGCTGCTGCCCGGCACGACATTCTGGTCATCACCGATAGTGACGTGCGCGTCACGCCGGAATACCTGCGGGCGGTGGTGGAACCGTTCCGGCGGGAACAGACGGGTCTGGTTACGTGCGTTTACCGCGGCGTGGCGACACAGGGAGGGCTCTGGGCACGGTTGGAAGGACTTGGAATGTCCGTTGAGATGACCTCCGGTGTGCTCGTGGCAGAAATGCTGGAGGGGATGCGGTTTGCGCTCGGGCCGTCGATGGTCGTACGAAAGAGATGCGTCGACCAGATCGGGGGCTTCGAAAAGCTGGGCGACTATTATGCGGATGACTTCATGCTCGGGAATCTTGTCGCGGAAAAAGGAAACACCGTGGTCTTGTCCAACCATGTGATCGATCATTGCATTGTGAACACGAAGTTTGAAGAGTCACTGGCGCACCAATGGAATTGGATGAAAAGCACGCGATTTTCAAGGCCGAAAGGGCATCTCGGCACGGGTCTCACCTTTGGTTTGCCGTTCGGTTTGCTGGTTTTCGCGGCGGCGATGCTCATTGGCAAGCCATGGATCGGGCTCGTGGCCCTCAGCTGGACGGTGATCGCGCGTGTCTTGCAGTCGGTGCTGGTTGGCTGGTTCGTAGTGAAAGACAAAGAGGCGCTGCGGTTGGCTTGGCTTTATCCACTACGCGATTTGATGGGATCGCTTCTCTGGATGGCAAGCTATGCGAGCCGCCGCGTCGGCTGGCGCGATGATCTCTTCGAGTTGACAGGGCATGGCGTGGTGCGGTTGGTTCCTACCGCGGAACGCCGCGTGAGTGCACATCACTAAGTTATTCTTTCACTCCAACAAGCTATTTGTCTCATATCCCTGAAAATCTCCAAGCAGCGAAGGATTGGCGCATCTGGGCCAAGCTGCTAGAGTAGTTTCGGGCAACACTTGTGCAGGAAAATTTCTTTGCAATGGCTCGTAAAACCGCATGATTCACGTCTCCGCGGGATGGCGCTACGCAGTGCTGCTTCTGGCGGCGGCTCCCTTGGCTTATTACGTGCTGGCGACCTTGGCCGCTTTGCGATTCTTCCGCCGTGAACGAGCGCGAGAACTTCCGAACTACACTCCTCCTGTCAGTTTGCTCAAGCCGGTGAGAGGTCTCGATTTTGGTTCTTACGAGAATTTCGCCAGTTTCTGCCGGCTGAACTATCCGGAGTACGAGATTTTGTTTGCGGTGAATGATGTGCGCGATCCCGCCGTGCCGGTGATCCAGCGGGTCATCGCGGACTTTCCCGAGCGGCGAATTCGCTTGCTGGTCGGCGCGGAGCATCTTGGCACGAACCTCAAAGTAAGCAAGCTGGCGCGGCTCGCGAAGGAAGCTCAACACGATGTGCTTGTCTTGACCGACGGCGACGTGCGTGTTGGGCCAAACTATTTGCGTGAAGTCGTCGCCCCTCTCGCGAATCGAAAGACAGGCGCAGTGACTTCGTTTTACCGTGCGATCGCCGAGCAAAATCTCTGGGCGGAACTCGAAGCCATTGGCGCCTCGAGCGATTTTTTTGCTGGAGTGCTGATGGCCGGTTGGACGGAGGGCGTCAAATTTGCTCTCGGCGCTTCCATCGCAACAACAAAGGAATGGCTGCGCAAAATGGGCGGCTTCGCTGCCATTGCCGGAACGCTGGCGGATGACTATGAACTAGGCCATCGCATCGCGCGAGCCGGTGGGGAGGTGAAGCTGTCGCGCGAACCCATATGGACGATGTATCCGGCCCAAACCTTGCGAGGATTCTGGAACCATCAAGTGCGCTGGGCGCGGACGATCCGGCTTTGCAGACCGATATCGTATGTAGGGTTGCTGTTCACGCAAGGATTGCCCTGGGTCTTGCTCGCGGTTTTGATTTCTCCAGTCAAATGGATCGCAACTGTTTACATTTCTGCGTACCTGATTCTGCGATTTGTGATGGCCTGGACGGTCGGAGTTTGGGGCGTGAAAGATGACGTTCTGCGCCGCAAGCCATGGCTTGTGCCGTTCCGGGATGCCTTATATTTCGCGATCTGGCTGGCGAGCTTTGGCTCAAATCATGTTAAGTGGGGCAGCGCAGAGTACGTGATCCGCAAAGGACAGATGGTGCGGGTCGCCGAGGCCGAGGATACGGAAGCAAGCGGCACAGCGCAGGCACCTCGTTAGAAAAGGCAGGAGCGACTTTTATCGGCTCTTTGGTTGACGGTTTTGGGAATCCCGATTAAATTAGATAGGTAGAATCGCAGCAGTCCTGATCCCTGGGAACGTGCTGCGATTGGCTTCTGTTTCGTCCCGGTGCGACCGCCAAGGGTTCCACCAAACGGTTGGGAGATCGTTCAACGGTAGGACTCCAGATTCTGGATCTGGCTATCCTGGTTCGAATCCAGGTCTCCCAGCCAATCTTTTCAATAACTTAGCTTCGCGCTTGCTCACGTCCGCCTTTTCAGTCAAACTTTCTTACGCCCAGGATTTCTAACAACTCGCTGAAGACAAATTCTGAGTTGTAAATCAGGTAACGCCGCCAGAGCCGGCGCGGCTCCGCCGCAAAACGAAACAGCCATTCCAGGCCGTGCTCACGCATCCAGGCGGGCGCCTGCCGCAGGCGACCAGCGTGAATATCGAAAGCCTGCCCCACGCCCACCAGCACCGGCGTGCGAAGCATTTCGCGGTGTTCGTACATCCAGAGTTCTTGCTTAGGGCAGCCCAAGCCCACCCAAAGAACGTCCGCCCCCGCTCGGTTGA
Organism: Candidatus Acidiferrum sp.; assembly: GCA_041495565.1. Classification (GTDB taxonomy): domain Bacteria; phylum Acidobacteriota; class Terriglobia; order Acidiferrales; family UBA7541; genus Acidiferrum. The sequence goes on along the minus strand of JBGQCW010000281.1, from coordinate 666 downwards.
TCATTTCCACCACGCGGGCGTCCTCTTCGGGCGTCAGGGGGCGAAATGGAGGCGAGTACGTGCCGGCAACTTCCAGCATCGGAAACTGGTGCTTCAACTTCGCGGCCAGGGCCTCTGGAACGCCTGGGGCTCCGCCATAGAAAAAATGGCGATAACCTTTTGCTTTCGTTTCGCGGCAGAAATCCAGTAGCAGGTCCGGCCCATAGACCCTGTGCTTGAGCTGGTGGCCGCGCAACCGACCGATCCAAACAAGCGGCATGCCGTCGGGAACGCATAAATCGGCGGCGTCAAGCACCCTCCTGAAGGAGAGGTTGTGCCGGGCTTCCATCAACACGTGGACATTGGTCACAGCGATGAAATGCGAGCCATCTCTCTGCGCAATCCACTCTTCCATCTGCGCCACAACGCCCGGGATCTGCACCGCGTCCAGTTGTATTCCCAATACGTGATATGAGGATTCTCGGCTAGAACAGATCTGCTCAGCGGTCGATTTGTTATTCAGAAGAAGTTCGTTCGCCATTGTTCTATCGCACTGCCATGAGTTTTGTTGCCTCGGAAATCGGAGGCGCCATCGCCAGCTCATAAATCTGCATCAGCCGCTTGTAATTCGATGAAGCCTGGTACATCTCTTCGAATTCTCGGCGCGCGTTGGAAATGAGCAAGCAT
>JBGQCW010000280.1:0-3670 GCA_041495565.1 Candidatus Acidiferrum sp. | reverse complement strand
CTGGGACGCACGCCCATCGCGATGTTCCGATCCGACCGGGACGAGTTGAGCCTCTTGTCCATTGGAGATCGCGTGCGATTTGCGCCAATATCCGCGGAGCGATTTGCCGCGCTGGAGAAGGAATGGGCGTGATTCAGGTGCTAGATCCAGGCCTCTTCACCACGGTTCAGGATCTGGGGCGCGAAGGTTTCGGTCCCCTAGGCGTTTCTCCTTCGGGGGCGGCGGACCCGATTTCATTGCGGCTAGGAAATGGATTGGTGGGCAACGCTGAGGGCGCAGCGGGTCTGGAGATGACGCTGCTCGGCGGCACGTTCGTGTTTCCGGAAGGCGCAGTTCTCGCGCTGACAGGCTCCGATTTCGGCGCGACCTTGGATGGAAAACCTGCCGAGTTGTGGACGTCGTTCGAAGCGCGTCCGGGCCAGGCGCTTCGGCTGGAGTCGACGCGTTCGGGGGCGCGGTGTTATTTGTGTGTTCGGGGCGGAATCGAGGTAAAACTTTTTCTGGGCAGTGCGTCCACGCATATCTTGAGCGGGCTCGGCGGTCATGAGGGGCGAGCGTTGCGAAAGGGAGATGTGCTAAGAATTGGGCTTGGGACGGGGGAAGCAGCGAGCGGATCCAGTCGCAAACGAAGGCTCTCCGCGGGTGCGTTGGAGAAATTGTCGCCGCGCACGGTATTGCGCATTACGCCGGGGCCGCAGAGCGATTGGTTTTCAGAGGCTTCGCAGCGCTTGTTTTACGCGAGCAGGTATCGCGTCGCCGAAGAATCCAATCGCATGGGTATCCGACTGCAAGGCGCGTTCGTTCCGGAGGGTTCCGGCGGAAAGATGATTAGTGAAGGCGTTTCTCTTGGCGCGATTCAAGTGCCGGACGGAGGGCTGCCGATCATTCTTTTTGTGGAGCAGCAAACCACGGGCGGATACCCCAAGATCGCCAATGTGATTTCCGCGGATCTTCATAGTCTGGGGCAGCTTCGCCCCCGCGACGAAATACAATTTGAACGGGTGACGTGGGAAACGGCTCGAGCCCTGCTGAAAGAGCAGGAGGAGTTGTTGACGTCGGAGGAGCTGATATTGTGATGAAGCGTGGTCAACTAAAGATCGATTTGAATTGCGACATGGGCGAGGTGCCGGAGGTGATTGCGGACGGCACGCAGGAATCGCTGATGCGTTCGATCACGTCCGTTAACGTGGCTTGCGGAGGGCATGCGGGCGACGAACAAACGATGAAGACCACGATCGAGCAGGCGGTGCGTTGGAAGTTAGCGATTGGGGCGCATCCGGGCTACGCCGATCGCGCAAATTTCGGACGGCTGGAATTGAAACTGCCCGCGAACGAAATTGCCGATTCCGTGTTCGAACAGGTGCGCGCGCTTGCCGAAATTGCCGCACGCTGCGGTGCGCGCTTGGCGCACGTCAAGCCGCACGGTGCGCTTTACAATCAGGCGGTGCGCAATCGCGAGCTTGCGGAAGCGATTGCGGAAGGTGTAGCGCGATGGAGACGCGATGTCGTGCTCGTGGGCCTGGCGGGGTCGCCGATGCTGGATGTTTTTCGGGAAGCAGGATTCGCGGTGGCTGCCGAAGCGTTTGCCGACCGGCGGTATGAGCCGGACGGAACTTTGCGCTCGCGCAAGTTTGAAAACGCGCTGATCCGCGATCCTGCGGAAGCTGGCCGGCAGGCGCTAAGCATCGTCGAACGAGGTGCGGTGATTGCATGCGACGGGACCGAAGTCACCGTCGACGCGCAGACTCTCTGCATTCATGGCGACACTCCCGGCGCGCCGGAGATTGCTGCAACCGTGGCGCGGACGCTACGAGAAGCGGGCGTTACACTTCGTGCGCTTTCGCGGCCGTGAAGGCGAAGCCGATTGTAGCTGCAGCTAGTGCCTAACGCGGGCGTACCGCGGCCCCGCTCGTTCCAGAGGGCGGAGAATGAATTAACACAGAGAGCACAGAGAAGAAGGACGTAAACGCAGAGACGCCGAGGACGCGGAGAAAAGAAAAAGGCGGGCAACTTGAGGTTGCCCGCCGGGTCAGTTCAAAGCTTGCTCGAATGGGGCGCAGCGGGCCGCCTCAGAAGGCGGCCCCTACAAGATCGATGCTACTCGAATTTTTCGGTTTGAACGGGGAACTGCAGCTTGGCTTTGGCGAGAGACTTCACGACGATGGCTTCGGCGCTTTCCGCGGTGGTGTTGCGGGAAGTGGCCATTTCGCTGACGAGCAGGTACTTCGCGCGTTCGAGCATTTTCTTTTCGCGGAAGGAGAGAGGCTTGCTGCGGCTGAGGGAAACGAGACTCTTGAGGACGACGGCGACTTCGAGGAGCGATCCGGTGCGCATGCGCTCGGAATTCTCTTTGAAGCGGTGCTTCCAGTCGTGGTGAGAGTTGAGTTTGCCGGTTTCGAGGAACCCAAGGACTTTGATGGATTCCGCGGAACGAATGACGGAACGAAGGCCAACGATCATGGCGTTAGATTGCGGGACCATGACACGTAAGCCGCTGGAAACAATGCGGATCATGAAGTAACGTTCGGTTCTGCCGTTCAAGACTCCGTAGCTGATCTGTTCAACAATGCCCACACCGTGATTCGGGTAAACGACCTTGTCGCCGATCTTGTAGTCCATAGCTTCGGTTGCCCCCCTGAGAGATGCAAAACGATGGTACAAGAATGTGTTGGAAGAGTCAAGATATATGCTGTGGAATCAGAAGGTTAGGGAAATTAGGTGGTCATTTGGCAGAGGGATTGCTTGGCGGTTGGGCAAATTTGGTTTGCGGCGCAAACTAGTTTGCAGGTAGACGATTTTCGAGGGGGTGGAGTAGCGAGGAAGATAAGAGTAACTGTAGAGCTAACAATGGGGATTCGAATGGGACGGGCAGGATTCGAATCGGGGCTAGGGGGATAGCATTGGACGGGGGGGGGAACGGGGAGAGAGGGATTCGAATGGGGCGGCGGGGATGCGCTAGAATGCGGATGTGATTGTACTGGCTATAGATACGTGTGACGGGCGGGGCAGCGTGGCGCTGCTGCGAGACGAGGTGCTCTTGCAGGTCATGGCGCATGATTCCTCCGAGGAGTACTCGTCCTGGCTGCTGCCAGCGGTCGCGAAGGCGCTCCAGAGTGCTGGGCTGAGTATGGGAAATGTGGATGGGTACGCGGTTGCGGCCGGGCCGGGGTCGTTTACAGGCGTGCGGGTGGGTTTGACAACGGTGAAGGCTTGGAGCGAAGTTTACGGTAAGCGGATCGCGGCGGTTTCCCGGTTGGAGGCGGTGGCGGTGCAAGTTGGCGAGGGAACGCCATATGTAGCAGCGTTTGCGAATGCGCAGCGCGGGCAGGTATTCGGGGCGGTTTACCGGCGGACGGGGACGGGATTGGAGCTGGTGGGCGAGGAGATGGTGATCTCGCCGGGAAAGTTCGTTGCGTGTGCTGCAGAGCTCGCGGATGGCGGAGGTATTTCCTGGGTTTCTACGGATGCGGACTGCGTCCTCCGGGAAGAAGCTTGGAAGGCGCGAGAGATGCTGCGCGAAAAAATCGAGTCCGTTTCCAGTGTCCTGGCACCTGCGATTGGACGGATCGGCGCGGCACAATTGGCGGCGGGCCGGTACACGAATGCGCTGGGGCTGGATGCGAATTACGTGCGGCGGTCGGACGCGGAGATTTTCTGGAAGGGCGGGGCG
>JBGQCW010000279.1:0-3684 GCA_041495565.1 Candidatus Acidiferrum sp. | reverse complement strand
TGTTGTGGAATCTCGACGGCTTGGGGCGGGGCAAACTGCTCGATCTGGGGCCGGCGTGGCAAACCACTCTGAGTTTCTTCATCGAGCGGGGTTTCCGCGTCTCTTCAGAAGACATTCTTCGTGGATGGAAAGGGTTTCTGACGGAGGAAGAGGCCCGGTTGCGCCAGGACCCGTCTGCCCTGGAAACTTTGGATATGACGCCGGGCGGCCGCGCGACGCGTTTCCTGACAGAAAATCTGCAATATCCGCGTTCCTCGTTCGATGCAGTGCTTTTGTGGGACATGTTGGACTATCTTGAGCCGATTCTGGCGAAGCAGATCGTGGCGAACGTGACGGAATTGTTGAGGCCGGGCGGCGTGGTATTCGCCATGTTTCACAGTAAAAAGCCGGAGGGATTCCAGCGTTATCGCGTGGCGGATTCCAACACGCTGCAAATGATTTCGACGGCCATGATCTGTCCGGCGCAAAAGGTTTATCAGAACCGTGAAATCCAGGACCTCTTTGGGCGCTACCGGACGATGAAATCGTTCGTGAGTCGCGATCAGCTCCGCGAAACGCTCTTCATCAAGTAAGCAAAGTCCAAATACTTCAGGGTGCAAGCGATTTGCGGATATTGTGTGTTCACCAATTCTTCGCTTGCATTCGACGAATCCGAGGCGTACAAGCGAGACGTGAGCTCAAGGAGCTCCGGAGGGACTATGACTCCACCGGGCTTAGAGCTGCACCAAAACTGATCACACCGCTTTTGCGGTGCGCGTCGCTCGCGAAACATACGTGCTTCTAGCGCGCTTCCGAGGCGACAAAACAAGTTGGCAAAAGGGGGAACCGCCAGGTTCCCCCTTTTGCTTTTTCCATCGAGGTTTTCGAACTATTGTTTGGAAGGAGAAGCGCGATGGTGATGGTGGCGCTTGCCATTGCTGTGCCGGCGATGGTGGCGATCATGCGAGGAGGCGGGGTTGGTCGCCTGCGGCTGAGCTGCATTGGCAGTGGTTTGTGTAGTGGATTGCATAGCGGTTGCCTGCTGGGCAGAGAGAAACAAAGCTGGAGTTGCGGCCAACAAAAAGAGTCTCAAGGCACGTTTCACGGCAAATCTCCCGAATGAAATTCCCTGTAAGGATATTGAATCACAGATGGCGGAGAAAGTCGCGGGGGATCGTGCCGTAAACGGTTCCGGATGCCGGCAGGTAGGAGCAGCGCGAAATTGTAAGGATTGGTCCTCGTGGGCCGGAGGAGGACTCTTCGGAGGTTGAAAAGGGCCGATAGCGAGAGACGACTAGCCCCCGAATTTGAATTGTTCCAGCCACTGAATGGCTTCGCGCTGGTTGGCGATGATCTGCGCTTGCCAGACGAGCGCGATCGACATGAAGCTCATGGTGATGACGCAAAAAACAAGAACGAGTCCGATGTTGGACTCCTGAGCAGGGAGGCGAAGAACCCGTCGAAGCCATGCCATGGTAGGAGGTCTCCTAGTACTCGGTCCGCTCCACAAGATGAAACTGATGCGAATCCGATTCGACAGGACCGCGGAACATTGCAACCTGCCAGAAGAAAGTGGGGCAATCCGAGGGCCAGGAGCTCCATGGGCGGTGGCAGATCCTATGCCACGGAAAACAGGCAATTTGTGAATGCGCTCCAGTCATTCAATCGCAAGCTGAGAATCGGATGTGTCCAAATCAACGCATAGTTACGCCACTTTATTTCCAATCCGTTCTAGTTTCTTGTGGAGATGGCCGCAAGCACGCGCTCCCAAGTGTCAGGTGCGTGGAGCAACAAGCGCAGTGCACGCGGGGTCTCGGGCTGGTCTAGCGGGTTGCACTCGGAACTGGCGTCGGTTAGAAGAATGGTACGCTCACAAAAGGGGAAAAGGCCGGGTGCCTGATCCTGAGTAGCGATGCCAACGGGATGGGCGTGGTAGCGTAGCGCCCGGTCGTAGAGCTTGGAGAGTTCGCGAATACAGTGCTGCACACTGGCGCCGATGGCGATGGACCAAAGCACGCCATGCTGACGGAATTGCAGCTTGCGATTACGGCCCTCGGTGAGGAATCGCTGGACATCTTCGTCAGAGACGCCGGCAAAAAAGAAAGTTTCGTCGAAGTCGCGCTGCCGGGAAAGCTCTGCTTCGCGCTGGGGCAGATTGGTGTTCTGGACCAGTTCACGGGGGGAGAGGGAGCGCAATGTCACGACGGGGACTCCGGTATCTTCGGAGAGGGTTTCCAGGGCTTCGGCAGCACCCGGCAAAGCTTCAGCCATGGGAATGCAGGTAAAACGGCCGAGGCGCACGGTTGATTTCTTGTGCTGCTTCGCAACAACCGATTCCGGACGCAGGTGGAAGTAATCCTCCGGCAGATAGACCGCGCAACCGTCTTCCGCGATGAAAGGATGCGTGTGGCCATGTTTGCGGCGCGGCTCGTCAAATTGGAGGCGCGAGCGGCTGGTGATCCATACGGCGGGAATACCTTTGTGGTCCAGGGTTGCGGTGAACTCGTCAAGGCCGGGAACACTCTTGCCGCGGATGGGGATGAGGGAATCGACCGCTATGAATAGAATACTGGAAGTCTGGCGCAAACGAGGCTCCGGAATAGCAAAGTCATTCTATCGGAATTCTACGGGCAGGCCGCGTTGGGGCAAAAGAAAAAGGCGGACAGAAGATTCTGCCCGCCTTGTAATGTGCCCGGCAACAGCGGCCGGGGCACTTCTCTTTGTATTTAGTTCCCAGATTTTGCTGCGGTGGCGGCGGTCTGCGAATTTGCCTTGGGGATGCTGACGTATCCGCTGATGGTGTTCTTGCCCACCTTGTTGACGACGATTTCCTGGGGGATGTGCGTGCCGGAGAGATAGAAGAAGATCGGCTCGTTCATGGCACGGTTCTTCTTTTCGAACTGCTTGTCTTCGACAGTCACGGCGGCGCTGAATTGGTTGCGCTTTTCGTTGACGCCCTTCAATTCGACGGTGACGTTGCCCACCTTCTGCGGCTTGTTCTTGCCGACGATGGTAAATTCAACGTAGTCACGCTCGCCGAGGCGGCGGAGCTGGTCGATTTCATCATGGTTACGCGCGATAAGGGTGCCCATCTCGCTGCGAGCCATTTTCAGGTCTTCGCGGGTTGCGTCGAGGTCGGTCTTGACGCCGACGACTTTGGTGTCCACGACCTTGACGTCATCGCTGGTCGCCTTGGTGGCGAGCTCGGAATGGACCGAGGTGTCGAGCGCGGCCACCTTTTGGCTGGTCGCGTCGTTGAGCTTGGCCGCTTCCTCACGAGCTTTCTTGAGCTGGCCTTGTGTAATCTTGAGTTTTCCCGTGACGACCTTCAGGTCGCCCTGCAGCTCGGTATTGGCCTTTTCGTCCTGCGCGAGGCGATCTTTCAAGGACGACATATCCTGCTGTACGGACTGCTGCGTGGCCTTCAACTGCGTCGCTACTGTCTGCTGGGTGCTATCGAGCTTCGATGAAGCGTTCCAGCCGAAAGCAAGCCCACCGAGGGCAACCAACCCGAGAACGATAATCGCGGGAAGCTGCCATGAAGATCCATTCCTTACTTCCACTATACGTTCCTCTGACATAGTTAATCTATCTCCTCACCCCAGATTAGGGGAAATGCCGTTTTAATCGGCCCGTAACATAGAGTTTGCATGCAAGAAGCCAAAAGAAGCAAACCGGGAGAGGCGGTAAGTGATAGAGGAATGG
>JBGQCW010000278.1:0-3708 GCA_041495565.1 Candidatus Acidiferrum sp. | reverse complement strand
GGGAGCGGTGCGGGGATTGAACGGTTCAATTCGGCGGCGGAGTTGAGAGCGGCCGTGGAAGCGAACCGACTTTACTTTGGCATTGATTCCACGGCGCTGGTGCAGGAAGCGTTCACCGCGCGCGAGGGAATCATCACGCGCGTCGAAGTCCTTGGCGGGAAATTTCTCTATGCGATCCAAATTCACATTACCGGCGAGAGTTACAACTTGTGTCCCGCAGACATTTGCCAGAACACCAAGGGCGAAGAGCTGACGCGCATCGCGTGCGCGGTGGACGCGCCGAAGAGCGGAATGAAAGTAGAAGGCTACGAGCCGCCACGACAGGTGATCGAAGACGTGGAGCGGATTGTGGAACTCGCGGGCGTCGAGGTGGGCGGCATCGAGTACGTGGTGGATGACCGGACCGGGCGCCAGCTTTATTACGACGTGAACGCACTTTCCAATTTCGTCGCCGACCCGGTGCGCGTGATCGGCTTCAATCCGTATGCGCGGCTGGCGGACTTCCTGATTGCGGAGGCGCAACGTCACGAAGCGAGCCGCACGGAGCGCGTTGTAGCGAGCGGAGGTCCGCAATGAGATACGGCTACTGGCTGCCCGTTTTCGGCGGGTGGCTCCGCAACGTCGAAAACGAAAACATGGAGACGAGCTGGGCGTATGTAAAGAAGCTCGCGCAGCGCAGCGAGCAGATTGGTTTTGACCTGACGCTGATTGCCGAACTCAATCTCAACGACATCAAGGGAGTCGAAGCGCCTTCGCTGGATGCGTGGTCCACGGCAGCGGCGCTGGCCGCGGTGACCGAGCGGATTGAATTGATGGTGGCAGTGCGGCCGACGTTTCATCTTCCAGCGCTGCTGGCGAAGCAGGCCGCGAACATCGATCACATCAGCAATGGACGGCTTACGCTGAACGTGGTTTCTTCGTGGTGGGCGGACGAAGCGCGCAAATACGGCGTGGCGTTCGAGCAGCATGACGACCGTTACGCACGCACCAGCGAGTGGCTAGACGTTTTGGATGGCGTCTGGAAGCAGGATCATTTTTCATATTCCGGGAAGTATTACCGCGTGGAAGATAACGTCCTCGAGCCGAAGCCGGTGGCGAAGCCGCGGCCAACGCTGTACGCGGGCGGCGAATCGCCTGCGGCAAAAGCGTTGATCGCCGAAAAGTGCGACGCGTACCTGATGCACGGGGATCCGCCGGAGCACGTCGGGAAGAAAATCACCGATCTGCGCGAACGGCGCGCACGGCACAATTTGCCGCCGCTGAAATTCGGCGTTGCAGGCTACGCGGTCGTTCGAGAGACGGAACACGAAGCGCAGGATGAACTGCGGCGCATCACGGACGTGCAGCAGTCCGCCGCAGGTTACGCGAACTACCAGCAATGGCTGGCGGGAACGCAACTCGAGCAGCGTGTTTCCTTGGAAGATTATTCAGTTTCGAATCGCGGCCTGCGGTCCGGGCTGGTCGGGACACCCGAACAGGTAGCCGAGCGCCTCGCGCAATTCGAAGCCGCCGGTGTTGACCTCGTACTGCTGCAATTCAGCCCGCAATTTGAGGAAATGGAGTGCTTTGCAGATGCAATCATTCGCCGGGGTTCGTCAGCGGTGACATCGGCCTAGCGGCGAGCGCGCCGTTCAGAATTGCTAGTGGGAAAAATGGCACGGCTCCGCTCGCGGCCCGAATCCGCTAGGCAAAATGTGGCGATTTGTCTATAATTAGGGATTGTCTCTGAAGAGCTGGCCCCGCCTGAGTGGGTCTAGAAGGAAACAGGAACATGAATCCGGTCATACGTAAATTACATGAAGCGCAACTGCGCAAAGACCTCCCCGAATTCCGCGCCGGCGATACCGTGCGCGTCAATGTCCGCCTCCAGGAAGGCGAAGGCGAGAAGGTGAAGGAACGCCTGCAGGCATTCGAAGGCGTGGTGATTTCGAAGAAGGGCCGCGCGTCCAGCGCGACGTTTACGGTGCGACGCGTCAGTTTTGGCGTGGGGATCGAGCGTATCTTCCCTCTGCACTCGCCGACGATCAGCTCGATTGAAGTCGTTGGCAAGGGTAAGGTCCGCCGGGCCCGGCTGTATTACCTCCGCGATTTGAGGGGCAAGGCCGCCCGCATCAAGCGCGCGGACCGCGAGGAAGTAGCGGCAGCAGCGACGACCGCTGGCACCGAAGCGAAGGCTTAAGCGCCGCGTTTCGAAGCAACACATATTGGCGAAAAAGCCCCGGGGATCCGGGGCTTTTTCATTTGGCTCGCCACTTCCGGGATGAAGAATTCCTTCCCTGAACGATGTCTGCGGGGCTGGACGTTGAGATTCTTTCCGGCAGGAGCCGGAATCTTCGATCGCGCATCCTCATCGGATGCGCTCAGAATGACAAGTAAGGGGAATTGTTCAGCAGCCGCTAGGGCTGAACGTTGGTCACGCCCTCGGCGCCGGGCTGGGGAAAATGTTTTTCGTACCAGGCGATGGAGCGGTCGATGGAATCGATTTCGTGCTTCACTTCGCGGATGCCGTGGCCTTCGCGAGGATAGCGCACAAACACCGCTTCGGTTCCGACGTCCTTCAGCGCGATAAAAAATTGTTCCGCTTCGGCGATGGGGACATCGTTGTCATTTTCTCCGTGGAGTATCAGCGTTGGCGTGTGCGCAGCAGCCACATGCTTCAGCGCCGACCGCTCCCACGCGACGTCCATGAGATTGCCTTGGTGCAAAAACTGACCGAATTCCATCTCTTCATACTGGTTGTAATAGGTCATGTAGTTGTAGCTGACGAGATTCACGATGCCAGCCGTAGGAATCGCTGCCTTGAATTCGTTTGTCTGAGTGATCAGCCACTCGGTCAATTGGCCGCCGTAGCTTACGCCTTCGATCCCCATGCGTTCGCGATCGATCCATAGGTAGCGGCGGACCGCGGCGTTGACAGCATACAAAACATCCTGGCCTTCGTATCCGTCCTGATCCCCGAAGACGGCATCGGCAAATTTCTGGCCATAACCCGTGGAGCCGCGATAATTCACGTGCAATGTGGCCCAGCCACGCGCCGCATACACTTGGTTCTTGATGTTAAACGCCGGGCCATTCTGGCCGTGCGGCCCGCCGTGAATGTTCACAATGAGCGGATGCTTCGATATGGCGGTCATTCCCAGAGGCTTGGTGAGGAAGGCCTCGACTTCGAATTTATTGTCGTTGCTGATGAAGGTGAACGATTCGACTTCGGCGATCTGTTTTCCGGCGAAGAGCTGAGCATTCAGGTCGGTTAGCTTGTGCGGCGCGTTGTCGCCGGTCTTGAGATAGAGCTCGGTGGTGTCGCGCGGCGATGCGAAGCTGTAGGCCACTGTGCCGTCCTTGCTGACGGACCAGCCGGCGACGGTCCCCGTGTCTTTCACCGCGTATTCCGGCTTGCCTCCTGCAATCGGGATGCGCACGAGACGCATGCTGCCGCGCTCCTGCACGGTGAAATACACGGAGCGGCCATCCGGGGCCCATTGCGGCGCGCCTTGACGGTTGTCTATAACCGCGCCGATTTCGCGGCGGTCGCTGCCGTCGGCGGTCATCACCCAAACGTGAGTGTCTTCCATGGTCGTTTCGCGGTCGGTCACACCGCGCCGGGTGCCGCGATAGACGATGTGCTTGCCGTCGGGCGACCAGAGCGGCTCGTATTCGTTGTATTCGGTGGCCGTCAGGCGGCGAATGGTGTTGTCGGCGAGCTGCAAG
>JBGQCW010000277.1:0-3709 GCA_041495565.1 Candidatus Acidiferrum sp. | reverse complement strand
AGAGTCACGCGCTGCGCCGGCACGCCTTCATCATCGAACTGGTAGTAACCCAGCAGGTCCTGCGTGCCTAGCTTCTTCATCGTCGTGTCGTCCGCGATGCTCAGAAAATCCGGCAGGATCTGCTCGCCTACTTTTTTTGAAAATGTTTGTCCTTCGGTCACGTCCTTCTGCCGGTGACCCTCGGCGCGATGGCCGAATACCTCATGAAAGAACACCGCGGCCGCGCGTCCCGTGAGGAGCGCCGGGCCCACGGTCGGATCGTTAATCGGGGCGGCAACCAAGCCTTCCAGTTCCTTGCGCATGGTGGCTTCCGCTGCATAGACCGCAGTGTCGCCGGGCGCCTCGGCGGGATTCACCCAATCGAAATTGTAGTAGCGGTCGATGTCCATCCCGTCCGGCGCCTTGCCCTGGATGAACAACTCCAGCCGGTAGCGAATCTGTCCGAATTGCAGTTGCGTGCCTTCGCTGGTCACCTGATAGGCGTTTTGCGCCTGGGCGGTGAACGTTACGATGGAATTGATGATGGCCGTCGAAGCGCGGAATGCCTTGGTATAGGCGCGGACCTTTTCCTCCCACGGCTTGCGATCCACGGAGATCGAAGTTTGCGCCCCGATGTAGGTATGCGGCTCTTCGCGCGAAAAATCCGGCGCGCGGCCTTCCACAGTTTCCACTTTTACTTCCTTGCCCGCCTTGATCTTGATCAGCGCCTCGGAGGCCGCACGGTATTGCTTGTCGGTTTCCAGCCAGATCGCCCGGCGGAGCACTTCGGCATCATCGTCGATCGGCACGGGGGTGCCCGGTCCCCCGCTGCGCATTTGCCGTTCGCCAACTTTGTGGGAATTGTCCAGGTTGTAGCTGCCCGTTCGAACCGAAACTTCCAGCCAGCGGTTGCGCGCATCGTCGCTGCTCAGGAGCGCTCCATTGGAGCCGGATACGTTTACACGCTGCGTATCCGTGACCGTGTAACCCAGGTAGTAGGCCGGGGGATCCAGGGTACCCAAGGTTTTCAAGGAGCGGTCGAGTTCCGCCTGCAGCGCGGCGAGCAGCGGCGAGCGCTTCGCCTGTGCATCGGGGGGCGCGGCTTGCGCCAATGGCACCGTGGCCAGGGCCAGCGTGGCGAGTAAGATCAGAGCGCGGAAGATTGGGAACAAGCGATTACCATTCGAAGTGGTCAAAGGCAGCCTCACTCGCAATTAGACGGAACCACGAATCATTCAGTGTACGTCACCCAACTGGGGCACACAAACCGCTGCAAAGGCGGCCCTCGGCTGTTCGGCCAACACTTCTTCGATGGTTGTTGTTACCGAACTGTTGCACGTACGCTGCGCCACGCTTGCTCAAGAGAAACAAATGCCCCGACTGCGATAGGCAGCCAGGGCTGGAGAAGCCGGTCTTGGTAAGGATCGCCCCAAACTTACGGGCAGAGTCCCGTTTGTGGGTTTGGTTTGCACCCAGTTACCGGCGGTGGCGTACCCTTGCCGCGTGTCAATGCGATCGGCAAAGCTATTGCAGGAACGGCGAGGAGGATTCCAATCGTCCACCCCAAGCCGAGGTGAGGACCAATGGGCTGGACGCCCAGCGTTCCGCCTGCGTCGGTCTCCTTGCTCGAGGCGACCAACAGGTCTAGCGTCGCTTGCATGGGGGGCGTCGGTCCTGAATTGTCCCCGTTACGCACGCTGGTCATCTGCCCGGCCTTGACCAATACGCAGACTCCGGCCAGATTGCAGACCTTCACGAAGCCTTCAAATACGATCACGTTCATCGTGCCCGTCGTGTTGTCGTATCCGAGAAAGAAATCCGTTCCCACCACGCCTGCGACTCCCGCCGGTGTGCGCACTTCGAATTTTCCGTCCGGCTTGGCGATTTTTTGCGCTTGCGTGCGCAGCTTCCCGTAGGTGAGCTCCAGCTCCGTCTGCTGGGCGCCCGCAGCGTGCTTTACGATCTTCATGGAGGACTCCGAGCCCACATTCAGAACCGAGCCGTCGTCCAGCGCGATTCGCGCACGCGCGTTCACCTGGGTGTTGACCAGGTCCTGCCAATCCACGACAGATTTTGACGACGCTGTGATGGATTTCGGGCCGCGCGCAATGCTTACCGCGGGGATCACGCGGGAGACTTCCCCGGCGCGTTGTCCGGCAGCCTGGGGTGCAGCCCAAGTGTCCGCGGGGATCGTGAGCAGGAATGAGAGCAATACGGCCAAACCAAGAGCGCAAGGGGACTTTGTCTTCATCGAGGACTCTCCTGAATGAATTACCTGTATCTATCGTAGTTACTGGAGAGCGCCGGACCTGTCAATCGCATTCCTGAAACCTTTTGCCTACTCTCTACATGCCTGCGTAGGCACACTCTCGCAGCATCGTCAGCCGGAGTAGTGGAACAAGGCCGCCGCCATATCGTCGTGCTGCTCACGGCCCCGTGAAAAACTGTCAACCGCGGAAAAGATTTGGCCCAATAGTTTCGTCGGCGACGAACCGCGCTGCCCTCTGCAAAGTTCTTGGAGGCGTTCGACCCCGAACTGCTCTCCATGCCGGTCAAATGCGTCGGTGATCCCGTCGGTACAAAAGAGCACGGAATCGCCGGGCATCAAACGCACCGTGATAGCCTCGTAGCTGGTGCCAGCGAATAATCCCGGAGGAATGCCTGAAAGCTCCAGCGAGCGGCAGCCGTCTGCACAGAGATAAAAAGGACCGGGCATGCCGGCGCTGGCGATTTGCAGGTCTCTGCTGCACGGATCGAACACCGCATACTGAATTGCCGCGTGCCGCCGTGGCATGCCACGGATCATCAGCCGCCGGTTGAACGTGGCAAGGGCATCGCTCGGGGGCGTGCCCGTCTTGTGCACGCCTCGCATTGTCCCCACGGCCAACGCCGCGTACAGCGCGGCCGGAAGGCCTTTGCCGGAGACATCACATAGGTACAGACCGATGGTTCCGTCCATCAGCTCGAAATAATCCAGAAAATCGCCGCCCACGGCCGCCACCGGCTGGAATTCGTGCGAGATCGTCACTGGACCGGAGTGAAGCGCTTCCGCGGGAAGCATTACCGCCTGGATGGAGCGCGCCTCTTCGAGTTCCTCTTCTCTCAGCTTTTCAATCGCATGCAATTCGAGTGGTGGCGCAGTCGTATTCATTCGCCTGTCCAAAGGAGGAACGTTACACCGGGAAGGGGGATTCGGCGGTACTTTGCAGTCTAGCAGAGCCGCTCGTACTCGTCGCGAAAAAGAGGGACGTTGTTTCCTTACGCACGGCACCAGGGGCTCCGCTTGCGAGAGACAGTGCTCGAGGCCACAATTCTTTCATGCGCGGACTTGCAGGAGTACTGGTAGCTGCGGCTCTTCTCTTTGGCATCTACCACTTTTATTTGAAGAAGATGCCGACGACGGATGAAGGTACGGCTCCGACCCAGGCGATCAGCCTCACCGGTGTGCGCAGCGACCTCCTCCAGATCGCGCAAGCGGAACGCGGCTATATTGCGACGAACGGTCATTGCGCTTCCCTGGACGAGCTGCTTTCCTCGAATTCCTTATCGATGTCCCGCAGCGAGCGCGACGGCTATTCCTACTCACTCGAGTGCACCGGCGGCAATTTCACCGCCACCGCTCGACATGCACCCGCACCGGCCGGGTCTCCCATTCGCTATCCCAACCTCGCCATCGACGCGGCCATGCAAGTTCACGAAGTCAACTGAGCAGCGGCGAGCACGGCCATTT
>JBGQCW010000276.1:0-3712 GCA_041495565.1 Candidatus Acidiferrum sp. | reverse complement strand
GTGCAACGGCTGAGCAAGATCATGGATCAGCCGGGAGACCCGGTGGAGCGATTGAAACGCGGCCTTATCGCGTACATCGAATTTGGGCTGCAAAATCCCCATCATTATAGGGCGACATTCATGATGCCGATTCCCGAGGGATTCGACAAAACGAAATATGGCCAGGGGGATTCCCCGGGGATGCAGGCCTTTTCGTTCCTGATTCGAGGAGTATCGGACTGTATTAAAGCTGGGAAGATGCCGGCCATGAATGTGGAACTAGCGAGTCAGACGCTGTGGGCGGGGATCCATGGGGTTACCTCCCTGCTGATTATTCACGAACTGTTTCCCTGGGCAGGGCGGGAGAAAGTGATTCATTCGACCGTAGATACGCTGATGGCAGGGCTGGAAGCTTAGAGGGTATTTTTTTTCATCATTAGTTAACGACGATCATTAAACGAGTAGTGTTATTTATGGGGTGCGCGGTACGTATCCCGGGCAGGACGGGCCATCCGAAGATGTGGATACCAAGATTCTGGAGAGGCTCGTGCAGTTGGATTGCGGCAGGGGTTGCAGCTGGGATTGGGAAGTTAGGACGGACAAGGTCCGAGAAAGCCCATATATGGGCGCATCAATTTAGCCCTTATTTTATATAATGCCTAAATAGTGACATGTGTTCCTCTTCCAGATCGTCGTAAAGTCCACTAAGTCTTTGTTTTATAAGTGTTTAATGGTTAACAAGAATCTACATCGGATGGTGCTCCTGATGCATCTACTAGGAGCCAGCGGGGCGAAATCAATGCTTAGAATCACAACGGAAAAGAAGCGCGGAAAGACAGTTTTGGGCGTGGAAGGCCGTCTGGCCGGGCCATGGGTGGCAGCGCTGGAGCAGTGTTGGCGCGAGCTGCACGCCGGGTCATCGCGGGAGAAATTCCAGATTGATCTTTGCGGGGTGAGTTTCATCGATGCGGCGGGGAAGGTGCTGTTGAAAGAGATTCACCGGCAGGGCGGGCAATTGCTGGCAGAAGGCTGCCTGAATCAGGCGATCGTGCATGAAATCATCGTCGAGAGCAGCGAGCAGAACAACGAGAAAAGCAAAGAGGCCCGCAAAGGGTCGCACATTATTTTCTATGTGGCGCTTTTCAGCCTGATGTTGAATCCCGGCTTTGCGCGGGCGCAGGGGGCGAATCGGCAGAGTGCATTGCCGGCAAATGCGCCGACGCAAGTGCTGCGGCTGACGCTGGATCAGGCGGTGGGGCTGGCGCTGAAGCAGAATCCCACGGCGCAGATTGCGATCTTGACCGCGGCGCAGAGCGAGCAGGACAAGAACATCGCGCGGGCGGATTTGCTGCCGCAAGTGAACGCGAGGATTTCGGACGAAGCGCAGAAGGTGAATTTGCAGGCGCAGTTCGGGGGCAAGACGCCGTTCCCCGGATTTCCAAAGACGCTTGGGCCGTATCAGATTTTTTCAGCAGGACCGACGTTCGGCGGGCCGGTTTTCGATCTGACGCTGTGGAAGAGGTACCAAGCGGCGCGAGAAACAATGAGCGCGGGCAGGGCGAACAGTTTATTGACACGCGAGCAAGTGATTTTGCTGGTGGTTTCGCAATACATCGGAACACTGCGGGCGGTTGCGAATGTGTCTGCATCGCAATCGCGCGTGGAACTGGCGCAAGCGTTGTACGGCCAGGCGGCGGATTTGCAGAAAGAAGGAGTGGGAACCGGGATCGACACGTTGCGTTCGAATGTCGAGCTACAAAACGAAAAGCAGCGGTTAATTCAGGCGGAGACCGACCGAGAGACGTCACTGTATGGATTAAGCCGGCTGCTGAATCTGGATCCGCGGCAGCCGATCGAGCTGGCCGATGCCCTGAGTTTTTTTGACACGCCGCAACCGGAAGTGGAGACGAGCCTGGAGCTGGCGCTGGCGGAACGGCAGGAATGGAAGTCGCTGGAGTCGCAGATCAAGGCGGCGGGATCGCAAAAGAGGGCGGCGCAGTTTTCGCGGCTGCCATCGCTGCGATTCGACGGAGATTTTGCCTACGTTGGAACGTCGGGGAATACGACGCTGCCGACTTACACGTATCAAGCAAGCGTGAACGTGCCGCTCTTCACGGGCGGGCGGATCCACGCGGAGATCGTGCGCGCGGACTTGGAGATTCGAAAGCTCGAGCAGCAGAAGGACGATTTGCGCAATCAAATTGCGCTGGATGTGAAGACGGCGCTGCTGAATCTGAATTCGGCGCGAAATGAAGTGCAGGTGGCGAACCTGGGCGTGGAGCTTTCGAAGGAAGAAGTGGATCAGGCGCGCGACCGGTTCAAGGCAGGGGTGGCGAACAACATCGAAGTGATCCAAGCGCAGGATGCGCTGTCGCGCGCGAACGACAACCAGATCGCCGCGCTGTACCGCTTCAACCAGGCGCGCGCGGACCTGTCGCGGGCCATCGGGCAAATGGAAAAGGTTTATTCGAAGTGAGGGGACGATGAGCATCGAGATCGAAGTCGGATTAGAGAACGCATCGAAAGTCCCGCGGGTCACGGAAGAACTGTCTTTGGAGGAGGCTCCGAAGGGGCTGGCGAATCCGAAAGTGAGGCGCTTGTTGTTTGCGGGAGGCGCGGTGGTGCTCGCCGCCCTCATTGGATTGATCGTGTACTACCACAACCGGGAGACGACGGACGACGCTCAAGTGGAGGGGCACATCACGCCGATGGCGTCCAAAGTTTACGGGCGCGTGGCACAAGTCTTGGTGGAGGACAACCAGCCGGTGAAGGCGGGACAGGTACTGGTGAAGATCGACCCGCGCGATTACCAGGCGGCATTGGATCAAGCGAAGGCGGCGCTGGCGCTGGCGGAAAGCGAAGCGCGGTCGGCGGGCGTGGACGTGCCGCGGACGAGGGAAAACGTGGCGAGCGGAAATTCGAGCGCCGATGCGCAATTGCTGGGAGCGCAGGCGGACCTGGCGCGGGCGCAATCCACCTACGAACAGGCGCAGACGGCGGATTTGGCGTGGGCGCAGGCGAATATGGAGAAGAGCCGCACAAATGGCGAGCTGGCAAAAGCGGATCTGGCGCGTTACACGCCGTTGATGCAGAAGGGCGAAATATCCAAACAGCAGTATGACGCCGCGAAAGCCAACGCGGATGCGAGCGCAAGCGCATTGAGAGCGGATCAGGAGAGATTCGCGCAGGCGCAGCGAAGCGTGGAAGTTGCCAAGGCGCAACTGGATGCAGCGAAAGCGCGCGTGGAGCAAGCGCGAGCGGGAGTGACGTCAGCGCGAGCGGACACCAGGAAAGTGAGCATGAAGACCGCGGAGGCGCAGGGGAAACTCGCGAAAGTGGAGCAGGCGCGAGCGGCGCTGGACGCGGCGCAATTGAACTTAAGCTACACGGAGATCACCGCGCCGGTGGATGGCGTGGCCACGCACAAGCAGGTCGAGATGGGACAGATCGTGCAGGCGGGGCAAGGGCTGCTGGTGGTTGTGCCGCTGCACGACGTGTGGGTGACGGCAAATTTCAAAGAGACGCAATTGAAGAAGATGAAGGCCGGACAGAAAGCGGAAGTGAAAGTGGATACGTATGGGAAGACGTTCAGCGGGCACGTGGACTCGATCGCGGGAGCGACGGGTTCGGTGCTGAGCCTGCTGCCGCCGGAAAACGCGACGGGGAACTACGTGAAGGTCGTGCAGCGGATTCCGGTGAAGATCGTGCTGGACCCGATTTCACCGGAGAAAGC
>JBGQCW010000275.1:0-3722 GCA_041495565.1 Candidatus Acidiferrum sp. | reverse complement strand
CGACAATCTGGGGCGGTCTTTTCTAAAGCTGCGCGACGAGGCATAGCGATGATGACCAAGCAACCTACATTGACGAAGGCCGACCTCATCGAGGAGGTTCTGCGCCTGACGGAGCTCCCTCGCAAAGAATCGGAGACCATCGTGGAAACCATTTTCGACAGCATCATCGCTGCCCTGCAAAAGGGCGACAAGATCGAGATCCGCGGATTCGGAAGTTTCCGCACGCGGCAGCGCCGCGGGCGCATAGGACGCAATCCGAAGACCGGCGTGAAGGTCGATGTGCCGGCGAAGAAGATTCCCTTCTTTAAGCCCAGCAAAGAGCTGAAGGATTTTGTGAATAACTCGGATGCCCAGGCTTCCGCTGCGGGCAGCGAATCCCCGCGCGCCTGAGCTGCGCGATTGCAACGGACGGGCAGTTTCAACCCACATCCGAAAGAAGTGTGCGGACCCTCCGGCTGTTTCGCCTGAAGGAGAGTTGGTGTGCCACGGCTGCGTCTGTTCTGCGTTATGCTGTGCGCGCAGCTTTCACGGCAAAGGAAACGCAGCGATGGATTATATCTGGACTCCCTGGCGCTATCAGTACATGAAGGAGGTGACGAGCGGGAAGCAGCCGGATTGCATCTTTTGCGATGCGCTGGCGCGGAAGAATGACGCCGAGACGCTGATCGTTCATCGGGGCGCAAAGGCGTTTGTGATTCTGAACCGGTTCCCCTACACCTCGGGGCACGTTATGATCGTCCCGTACGCGCACGTGGCGGAATTAAATTTGTGCGACGCCGAGGCGTTGAGCGAAATGATGCGGCTGGCGCAGCGGGTGGAAAAAACTCTGCGCGAAAATTACAAATCCGACGGGATGAACCTGGGAATGAATCTGGGGCGTGCCGCGGGCGCTGGCGTGGTCGGGCATTTGCATCTGCACGTGCTGCCGCGTTGGATCGGCGATTCGAACTTCATGACGGTGACGGGTGAGACCCGAGTCCACCCGGAAGACCTGAAGACTACCTACGAACGTCTCGCAAAGGCGCTCGCCTAGGGAGCATCCTATGTAGGGTCCGCCTTCTGAGGCGGACCGCTCACTGGTCCGCGGGACTAATGGTCTGACGTTAGAATGCAGAATTGAAATGGAAGTTTGGCTGAACGGGAGTGGCCGACAGTGGATCTCGAGCTGACCGAAGAACAGAAGCTGCTGCAGAAAAGCGTGCGCGAGTTCGCGGAATCCGAAGTGCGGCCGCTCGCGAAAGAGCTCGACGAGACCGGGCATTTTCCGCGCGAACTCTTTAAGAAGGCGGCGGAGCTCGGCCTGACCGGCGTGGCGTTTCCCGAGTCCGAGGGCGGAGCGGGATTTGATCACCTCGGCTACACCATCGTGATTGAAGAGATCTCGCGCTGCTGCGCTTCCACCGGCGTGATTCTCTCCGTGCAGAACTCGCTCTACTGCGATCCCATCCATCGGTTTGGAACGGAGGAGCAGAAGAAAAAATTCCTGCTGCCTTACGCGCGCGGCGAAAAGATCGGATGTTACGCGCTGACGGAACCGCAGGCCGGTTCGAACGCCGCGGCTCTCCAGACCAAGGCGGTGAAAAAGGGCGATGCCTACGTAATCAACGGAACGAAAGCGTGGATCACCAACGGCGGCGCGGCCGACGCGGCAATCGTGTACGTGAACACGGAGCCCGCGAAGGGCGAGAAAGGAATCACGGCGCTAGTCGTGGAAAAAGGGACGCCGGGATTCAAGGTTGGCAAGGAAGAGAAGAAACTGGGGATCAGCGCCACTGCCTGCAGCGAGCTGGTTTTCACCGATTGCGAAGTGCCGGTCGCGAACCGTATCGGCAACGAAGGCGAAGGTTACAAGGTAGCGCTTTCGACGCTCGACGGCGGGCGCATCGGCATCGCTGCGCAAGCCACGGGGATCGCACAGGGCGCGTTCGAAGCCGCACTGAAGTATTCCCAGGAGCGCATGGCCTTCGGCCACCCGATTTCTCAATTTCAAGCCATTCAATTCATGCTGGCCGACATGGCCACGGAAATTGACGCGGCGCGGCTGCTGATCCGCAAAGCGGCGTGGAAGCAGGACACCGGAGCGCGCTTCACGATGGACGCCGCCATCGCCAAGCTATTCGCCAGCGAAATGGCCACACGCGTCACGCACAAAGCCATTCAGATCCACGGCGGCAACGGCTACAGCCGCGAGTATCCCGTCGAGCGCAACTACCGCGATGCGCGCATCACGGAAATTTACGAAGGAACCAGCGAGATTCAGCGTCTCGTCATTTCTTCCTGGGTTCTGAAGTCTTAGCCGCCCCGTAGTATCCTGACCGCGTGCTGGAACTGGATTGCGGACTCGAATTCGATGCGGCGAACGCAGAGCGGGAGTTCTTCCCTGCCCTGCCGCTGCGCGCGGTGGTCTGCCTGATCGAACCACTTGAACAAAAGGCTGAGCCGTTTCTGATTCGCACGCAGAATTTGCAGCGGCGTTTGCAACGGCTGCTCGGTCCGGCTGATCCGGCCAGCAAGCGGCTGAACCTGAGGGAGTTTGCGCGCGGCATCCGCTACCGATTGACCGGTTCAAAGTTTGAACAGACCCTCACTTACTACCAGCACGCAAAACAGCTCTTTCCCGTGCGTTATCGCGACCTGATGCGCTTGAGGCCGGCAGCGGTGCTCAAGGTGAATTTGCGGAATGCTTATCCGCGCTGCTACGTGACCCGCCGGATTCCCGTGGACGACGCCGGTGTACCGGCGGGCGGCGCGTACTACGGCCCGTTTGCTTCGCGACGGTCCGCGCTGGCTTTTTCCGAACGCATCCTCGATTTGTTCAAAGTGCGGCGCTGCCAGATCAAGATCCGCCGCGATCCGGCCTTCCCCGGCTGCCTTTATTCTGAGATGAAGATGTGCCTCGCGCCGTGCTTTGCCGGCTGCTCGAAAGAGGAGTACGACGCCGAGGTCCAGCGGCTTGTGCGATTTCTGGAGACCAGCGGCGGATCGATGCGTGCTTCTTTCGAGGAAGAGCGCGAGAAGGCCAGCGGACAACTGGACTTTGAAAGCGCGGCGGCGCTTCACAAGAAAATCGAGAAGCTCGACGAAGTCCTGCGCGGCCGCCCGGAACTCACACGCCGGATTCAGGATTTGGACGCGGTGATTCTGCAACGTGCCGCGGAAGAGCAGGCGATTGGCGTCTATGCCGTGCGCGGTGGACGGCTCGCGGAGCCGTTCTTCCTGAGATTTGCGGAGATGGCCAGCCAGCCGCGGTCGGCGGAACAGGTACTTCGGGGTTACCTCGAAGCGGAATCCAGTTCAGGCAAAGGTGATCTTGGAGAGCACTTGTGGCTCGTGGCGAGGTGGTATTACAGCAATCCCCGCGAAGGCGAGATTTTCTTCCGCGAAAAGGACTGGCCCTATCGTAGGATTCTTCGGGCGTGTTCGCGCCTCCTCGCGCCGAAGACAAACGAGGCAGGGACTAGCGAGGCGCCCGGAACAGCCCCATCAACCGAAGGAGCGTCATGAGCAAATCCGCGACCAAGGAAGGAACGACACGCTATGCGCAGAAGTTTGCGGGGCGCGCTGCGGAAGGCCATTTCCGTGAAACACACCGGCTCGTGCTGTCCTCCATCGGGATCGGCACGTATCTCGGACAGCCGGACACAAAAACGGATGAGGGCTATACGGCGGCAGTTGTCGCGGCGGTGGAAAATGGCATCAACGTAATTGACGCCGCGATCAAT
>JBGQCW010000274.1:0-3723 GCA_041495565.1 Candidatus Acidiferrum sp. | reverse complement strand
GGCATGGTTGCTACCGATGAAGCTCTCGGGTCGCAGGTTGGCGTCGACATCATGAAGCGCGGCGGCAACGCCGTCGATGCCGCCGTGGCGGTTGCGTTTGCGCTCGCTGTCGTGGAACCCGCCGCAGGAAACATCGGCGGTGGCGGCTTCATGCTGATTCGACTGGCCGACGGAAAGACGACATTCTTCGATTACCGCGAAGTCGCTCCCGGAAAAGCCACGCGCGATATGTATATCGGCAAAGATGGGAAGCTCGATGAAGAAGCTTCCGTCATCGGTTACAAATCGGTGGCGGTACCGGGAACCGTGGCCGGACTGGAATTGGTGCTGAAGAATTACGGCACGATGAAGTTCGCGGACGTGATGGCGCCGGCGATTCGGCTTGCAGAAGATGGTTTCGCGGTCAGCGAAAAGCTGGCGCGCCAGTTTGGCGAAGAGCGACCGGGACTTGAAGAATTTCCGACGAGCCAGCGTATTTTTCTGAACGGCGGAAAAATGTGGAAAGCGGGAGATACGCTGAAGCAGCCGGAGTTGGCGGCAACGCTGAAGCGCATCGCCAAGAATGGCGCGACAGAATTTTATCGCGGCGAGACAGCGCAGATGCTGGCCACTGAGATGTTCAAGAACGGCGGACTGATTACGCTGGAGGATCTCGCAAACTACAAAGTAAAAGTTCGCGAAGTCTTGCATGCCAAATACGAAAATGGCGGACACGACTGGGAAGTGCTGACCGCGCCGCCGCCGAGCTCGGGCGGAGTCGCGATCATTGAAGCGTTGAACATGCTGCGCAGCGTGCCGCTGAAGGGCTGGAACGATCCGCAGAGCGTCCACATGGTTGCGGAAACCATGCGGCGCGTTTTTGCCGACCGCGCGGCGTATCTCGCCGACCCGGATTTTTCCGATGTGCCCGTCGCAGGCTTGACGGCCGAGTGCTATGCAAAGGAACGCGCGTTTACGATCGACGTCGCGAGTGCATCGTCGAGCACGAAAATAAAAGCCGGCGATCCGCGCGCCTGCGGAAAATCTGCGAGCAACAAGAACGTGCCGCAAACGATCGTCAGTCTCGGCGAAGGCCCGCACACGACGCACTTCTCCGTCGTGGATGCAGTGGGAAACGCGGTGGCCAGTACGTACACGCTGAATGACAGCTTCGGCTCGCACGTCACCAGCTCCGCGGGATTTTTGCTGAACGACGAGATGGATGACTTCACGACGCAGCCGGGCGTGCCCAATGCGCTGTACGGGCTGATGCAATCCGAAGCGAACGCGATTGCGCCGGGGCATCGACCGCTCAGCTCGATGACACCAACAATTCTTCTTCGCGACGGCAAGCTGAGTTTCGTGACGGGTTCACCGGGCGGCCCGACGATTATTTCCGCGACTTTGCTCAGCGTAATCAACTGGATGCGTCTGGGAATGGATCCGCAGGCGGCCATCAATGCTCCAAGATTTCATCACCAGTGGCTGCCGGATCAGATTCTGATGGAGAGCGACTTTCCCGCCAGCCTGGAGAATGCGCTGAATGCGCGCGGCCATCGAACGAAGCGCCGCGGCCATATCGGCCTGGTGAACGCCATCGGAATCGATCCGCAATCAGGGGAACGGCTGGGGGCCGCCGATCCGCGCGATGAAGGCGCGGCGGTGGGATACTAAGCGAAAGATATTTTTTTCGGCGGGACCATGCACAGACTACTTTCGACGTATTTGTTCGTATCGCGAAAATTGACGCCGGAACTGCTGGGACAAATTTCCGCAGCCAAGTTCCAGGGCGTCGAGATTTTTTGCACGCGCAGCCACTTTGAATACGCGGCGAAAGCGGAAGTGTGCGCCATGGCCGGCGCGCT
Source organism: Candidatus Acidiferrum sp. (assembly GCA_041495565.1). Lineage (GTDB taxonomy): Bacteria > Acidobacteriota > Terriglobia > Acidiferrales > UBA7541 > Acidiferrum. Next base: position 1,879 of record JBGQCW010000274.1, on the reverse strand, counting down.
TGAAGCGCACAAATTGCAGCTCGTTTCTTTGCATGGGCCGACGAGCCGCGACCTGAGCGCCATGCGCGAGAGCGGAACGCCGCTCTCCATCTGCGAAGTCGAGCGCGTGCGGCGCATCGAAGCGATGGACGAGTTAAAACGCGTCATCGACGTTGCCGACGATTTGCCGTACGAGCGGCTCATTCTGCACATGGGCGGTCCGCGCGAAACCGCCGATCCACGCAAGCGCGACGCGGCTTTCAGCACGCTCGAACATCTGGTCTTGCACGCACACCACGCGGGCGTGACGATTTGCATGGAAAATACCACCAGCGAAATGGGCGATCCCGCTTATCTCCGGGCCTTCGTGGATGAAACGCGGCTGACGGGCCTGCGCTTCAATTTCGATATCGGCCACGCACACCTCGCGGAATTGCCGGAAGAAGAGCGTATCGAGAAAAGTTTCGCGCCCCTGCGCGAACTCGTTTCCTCCGTGCATATTCACGACAATCACGGCGACAAAGATGAGCATTTGCCGCCCTTCGACGGCTCGATTGATTGGCCCGCCGCCATTAAAACCCTCCAGTCTGCGCCGCAAACTAGTTTGCCGATTGTGCTGGAGTTGAAAGAGAAGACCGGGCCCGAAGCGCCGAGCTCTGCGGAACAGCTCAGCGCCGCGCGAATAGCCATGGATCGTGTTGAAAAAGAATGGGTTTAGGCGCCGTGAGCGCCACCAAAAAAGACAGGGGCAATGACAGCTATTACCATTGAGCAGGCGGAAAAGTACGACGGGCAGGAAGTCACGCTGAAGGGGTGGCTGTACAACTTGCGGGAGTCGGGGAAATTGCTGTTTCCGATTTTTCGGGATGGGACGGGGATTATTCAAGGCGTTTGCGCGCTGAAGGAAAATCCGGAGGCATTCGAATCGTTGAAGGGGTTGACGCAGGAATCGAGCGTCATCGTTACCGGCAAGATTCGTGCGGAAAAACGCGCGCCGGGCGGTTACGAAATCGGCGTAACAAAAATTCAGATCGTGCAGAAGGTCTCGGAGAGCACTCCGTTTCCGATTCAGTTAAAAGAACACGGCGTTGATTTTCTGCTCGACCACCGGCACCTTTGGATTCGAACGCCGCGGCAGGCGGCGATTCTGCGGATTCGCGCGGAGGCCATTCGCGCGGCGCGCGAGTACATGGACGGGCAGGGCTATACGCTGACGGATGCGCCGATCTTTACGCCGGCGGCCTGCGAGGGCACTTCGACTCTTTTCGAAGTCAACTACATCGATGACAAGAAGGCTTACCTGACGCAGAGCGGCCAGCTCTACATCGAAGCGACGGCGATGGCGCTCGGCAAGGTGTATACGTTCGGGCCGACGTTCCGCGCGGAGAAATCGAAGACGCGGCGCCACCTCACAGAATTCTGGATGCTGGAACCGGAAGCAGCTTACGTCGAGATGGACGAAGCGATGGGCCTCGGCGAGGGCCTAGTCAGCGCCATCGTGCAATCCGTGCTGAAAAACAAGGCGCGCGAGCTGGAAATGCTGAAGCGCGACACCGCGAAGCTCGAAAACGTGAAACCGCCCTTTCCGCGGATCAGCTACGAAGACGCGGTGGGCATCTTGCAAAAGCACGGCAACCCCGCCAAGTTCGGCGACGACTTCGGCGGCGACGAAGAGACGATCATCTCCAAAGAATTCGACCGTCCCGTCTTGATTCACCATTACCCGACGGCGATGAAGGCTTTTTACATGCAGCCTGACGCCGAGCGGCCGGAGCTGGCGCTGGCCTTCGACATGATCGCGCCGGAAGGCTATGGCGAAATTATCGGCGGGAGCCAGCGCATCCACGATTACGATTTGCTCTTGAACCGTCTGCGCGAACACAACTTGCCGGAAGAATCT
>JBGQCW010000273.1:0-3734 GCA_041495565.1 Candidatus Acidiferrum sp. | reverse complement strand
GTCAAAGCTCCACTTGGCGAGGGGACCTTTCGCGTCGTGGATCTCCGCGTCGGCCAGGAGGTCATCGGCAGTTTCGATGGCGGCGTGACGTCCGATGGACGTACGGCGCATCTCGAGCTGCGGTCGGCCATGAGCACGGGAGAGGTTTCCGGTGGCGGCACCGTCGGACTTGCCGATCCCTATCCATTGAGCGGGAAGATTTCGATCAAAAACATCAACCTGGATCCTTTCCTGCAATCTGCCTTGCACCTGGGAAAATTCGGAGGCCACGCGGATGCAGATGGTGACATTTCGCTGAATGGCTCATTGAAACAGCCGGAAAGCATAGTTGTGGATGCCAGCTTCTCGCGCCTGGTGCTGACTTACGCAAACGTCCGGCTGGAAAACGTAGGGCCGGTCCATTTCCGGTCGTCGAAAGAAAGCCTGGAGATCGATCCGGCGACACTGCGAGGTACGGACACCAATCTTCAAATCTCAGGTTCGATCCAATTCGCAGGGCGCCGCACCATCGGCTTGCGCCTCAACGGTGCATTGGATCTGCGGCTCGTCAGCGGATTTGTGCCGGGTGTCGATGTGCGCGGTCCGGCGCAGATCAATGCTTCCGTCGAAGGCACGCTGGACCGTCCACGCATCACGGGGCGAGTGCACATCGAGAATGCTTCCGCCCGCGCGGCGGATTTCCCGACGGGCCTGAGCGCGATCAACGGCGATTTGGTATTCGATGCAACGCGGCTGTATTTCGAAAATGTAAGCGCGGAAGCGGGTGGCGGCACGCTGCACCTTACGGGCAGCGTAAATTACGCGGAGAGTCCGCTGCGCTACGACGTCAGCCTGCGCTCCGATCACGTGCGCATTCGCTATCCCGTGGGCATGAGCTGGCTCGTAGGAGGTTCGCTGCGGCTGAGCGGCACGCCCACTGGCGGCGTTCTTGCCGGGCGGGTGATGATCGAACGCGTCACGCTTACTCAGGGGCTGGAAGTTGCCGGGATGCTGGTCTCTGCGAAAGAAGGCATCACCGGGCCGTCCACCAGTTCACCGTTTCTGCGCAATTTGCAATTCGACGTGGAAGCCGTGTCGGCGCCTGATGCGCGCATGGAATGGCCGGGCGCTGAGCTTCAGGCCGAGGCCAATCTGCGTGTGCGGGGAACCTGGGAGCATCCCATCCTTCTCGGGCACATCCACATTCTCTCGGGTGAATTGTATTTCGCAGGAAACCGTTACCGCGTTTCGCGGGGCGACTTGAACTTCGCGAATCCCTTCCGGCTCGATCCGGTTCTGAACGTGGAAGCGACGACGACGATCCAGCAGTATGAAATCACGCTGAATTTCAATGGACCGGCCAGCAAGCTCACGCTGGCGTATCGCTCCGATCCGCCGCTTCCCGCGAACGACATCGTCACGCTTCTCGCGCTGGGCAAAACCAGCTCCGAGGCCACGGCGCGCAGCGGCGGCACAACACAAAGTGGAACCGCGGGCGCTTCAGCGATTCTCTCGGAAGCCATTTCCAGCCAATTGGGCGGGCGTCTCGAACGCTTGTTTGGGATTACGCGTTTTCGCGTTGATCCCGGCCTCTCGGGAGTGGGCTCGACGGGTTCGGAACAGAACGCTGCGGCGCGCATCACCGTCGAGCAGCAGATTACTCGCAACCTCACCATCACTTATGTTTCGAATGTGAGCTCGACGCAGCAGCAGGTCATCCAGGTGGAATACAACGTCGACCGGAACGTTTCGATTGTGGGTTTACGCGATCAGAACGGAACCTTCGGTATCGACATAAAAATCAAGAAGCGCTTCAAGTAGTCCTACAGCGCTTCTCCGGTGGCGGTTCGCTTTATTGCGGATTCTGCTGTTGTGCGGTTTGCTGAGGTGGCTGCTGTCCCCGTCGCTGCTGCCAGCGCCCCTGGCCCATCCCCAGCCGGGCCGACTGTCCAACTTCCGGATTCTGTTGTTTTATTTCCGCCAGCGCTTCTTTGGCTGCTTTGTTGCTCGCCGAGCGGGTCACCGCCTGAATTTCGCGGCTGATCTTGGGCATCTCCGCGGCAACTTTCTGTCCTAGTGGCGAACCGTAAAACTGCAACAGACTCTTGATTTCATCTTCGCTGAAGTGCTTGTCGTAAACTCCGACGAGCTGATCCGTCACCTGATCGACATCGAATTTCTTCTGGTAGCTGGCGGCGAACGCGTTCACGAACGCCTGGCCTTTGTCGTTATTCGGCACGGTGGCGAGAATCTTTTCACGCGACTGCTCGATGGTTGCGTTCGCGCCGTCCTGCACGAGGTCACGTGCGCCAACCAGCTCCATCAGCGAGCGGATGTCCGCTTCCTTTGCCGGGTCAATGGGATTTGCTTGGGCGCCCGCCGCTTTGTCCTGCTCAGCTCTCGCATTCTGCTCTGCAGCCTGCACGGGGTTCTGTGACACTCCCTGAATCAAGACGAAGAATGTGCCGATGTAAACGACGATTAGCGCCAGGATCGCTTTCATGACTGCCTCCGCGACGGTATCAATCGCGATTCCGCCACGCCTGCGATTGTAGATAACGCCGTGGGGTGCGGCGAGAGCTCCGCAGGACAGGCATGCCGCGTTGTTCACTGTCCTTTCGTTCAGGCTAAGGAGCCGGGATGACTTTCTGTTACCATGCCTCGCCATGAGTGAACCGTCCATCGGAAGTCCATCGGCAAGCAGCGGTCCGGTGTCCGCGAAAATCGTCGCGCGGGAGGAAGGTCTAAAGCGCAACCTGACGCCGGCCCAGCTTGCCATGATCGGCATCGGCAGCACGATCGGGACTGGCTTGTTCTTGGGAAGTGCCATCTCCGTGAAACTCGCCGGGCCGGCGGTGATTCTGAGCTTCGCTGTCGCAGCGTGCATCGCGCTGACGATGATGTGGGCGCTGGCGGAGATGACCGCGGCGCACCCGGCCGCCGGATCGTTTGGGCTCTACGCGGGAATGTACCTGCATCCGTGGGCGGGATTTTCGATCCGCCTCACCTATTGGTTGTGCATGATGGTGGTGGTCGGCAGCGAAGTCGTGGCCGCATCCATTTATTGCAAATTCTGGTTTCCGGGAACGCCGTCTTGGATTTGGATCGGCATGTTTTCGCTTGTGATTCTCTACGTCAACACCATCAGCATCGGGAGCCTGGGAACTTTCGAGTACGTCCTCTCGATGTTCAAGGTCGTGACCATCGTTGCCTTTCTGATTCTGGGGACGGCGCTGCTGACTGGCGTGGGATTCCCGAAGCTCGGTCTCGCCAACTACACGGCGCACGGCGGTTTTCTTCCGAATGGGTGGAAGGGCGTCGGCCTTGGCGTCGTCCTGGGCCTCTTCAGTTTTTTCGGAATCGAGGTGGTCGGAAGCACGGCCGGCGAAGCAGCGGATCCCAAGGTGGCGGTGCCGAAGGCCCTGCGCCGGGCACTGGGCATCCTGGTTCTCTTTTATGTCGCCGGACTCGCCATCGTCGTCGGCATTGTCCCGTGGACGCAGATCGGACTCGGCGAGAGCCCCTTCGTTCGCGTTTTCCAGACCGTGGGCATTCCCGCTGCGAGTCACATCATGAATTTTGTGGTGCTGACGGCGGCGCTCTCCAGCGCCGTCGCCAATTTGTATTTCGCGGCGCGGCTGGCCTTTTCGCTTGCGCGCGGCGGCTATCTTCCCCCGGCTCTGGGCCGATTGAGCGGGAAGGGCATGCCGGTGGTTGCGGTGCTGGCTTCGGCTGGCGGAATGGCCGCGGCGCTG
>JBGQCW010000272.1:0-3735 GCA_041495565.1 Candidatus Acidiferrum sp. | reverse complement strand
GTTCTTGGAAGCGCCGAAAGAAACGCGGGCGGCGCGTCGTCACCCATGCTCCAGTCGGCCTCTTTACCCTGAACCAACGGGGAAAAGAGAATCTTGAATTGATCTTCGGTCCAACCGGCGGCGGCGGCGACACGCTTCGGATTGTCAACGAGAGCTGGAGGCGCAGAAGCAGAAGCAGAAGCCGATGCGGATAGCTTCCTCTGTGGAACAGCATTGCGCGCCTGCTGAATGGCAAGGCGCTTGAGGATGTCTCGCCAGCGCAAGAAGAGCCCACTGGCCGGATTCGCGAGAATCATTTCACCCGGCCCGAGCCGCTGGCGCTCTGCAATGCGTGATTCTTCCAGATCGACCAGGCCGGTTTCCGATCCGGCGATGAGCAAGCCGTCATGCGTCAGCGTGTAGCGCATGGGCCGCAGGCCATTGCGGTCCAGTTTCGCCCCAACAAACTCGCCGTCCGAAAACACCAACGCGGCAGGTCCGTCCCATGGCTCGTTTTGGTGCGAGAGCGCAGTCAGCGCACCACGGACATCGCGTGAGAGCAGCGGATCTTTTTCGAAGGCGGGAGGAACCATCGCGAGCATGGCTTCTTCCGACGACAAGCCTTCGAGCAACCTCAGCTCAAAACCGTTGTCGAAACTCGCGGAATCGCTGACGTTCTCTTCCAGGATGGGGAACCAGGAGCCCACCGTCAGCCGAGAACGAATTTCACGCTGCTTGGTGCGCAGCCAGCGCCGGTTCGAGACGATGGTATTGATCTCGCCGTTATGCGCGACGTAGCGGAACGGCTGCGCCAGATGCCAGGACGGTTGCGTGTTCGTCGAATAGCGCTGATGAAACGCGGCGAACGTCGTCTCGAAGGAAGGGTCGCGCAAATCTTCGTAAAACTGGGGAAACTGCCAGGGCGTGAGGAGGCCCTTGTACACGATGGTCTGCGAGGAAAGCGAGCAGATGTAGCATCGCGGAGGCAGGAGCGATTCGGCACGCTTCCGCAGAATGGCCAAGCGCCACTCGAATCGGGCTGTTGCACGCGCCGGATGGAATGGCTCGACAAAAAACTGCCAGATTTCCGGCATGGTTTCGAGCGCGCGGCGGCCCAGCGAATCGGTGTTTACCGGGACCCGGCGCCAACCTAGCACGCGCAGGCGTTCGGTGTCAGCGGCAGCCTCAACGGCTGCACGAGCGTCTTCGGCGTCGGAAGCAGGGAGAAACGCGAATCCGACCGCGAACATGGCGGGCAGCTCGATGCCTTGCTCTTTCGCACGGGCACGGAAGAACGGCTGCGGGAGCGAAGTCAGCAACCCCGCGCCATCGCCGCTCGCGCCATCCGCATCGACTCCACCGCGATGCGTGAGCCGCTCTAGAGCCGTCAAAGCAAACTGGATAATGTCGTAACTGGGAGCACTACCAAGGCGGGCAATGAAACCGGTGCCGCAGGCATCGTGGTCCGGGTGGCCCCAGTTGGGATGTCGACCCTGACTGGATCGGGGTTGCGCATCCTGTTGATCACTCTGCCCTCGACGATGCGACTGATGCATATCAATTTATTGAACGGGTGGGGCATGGAAGTACAACGCAGAATTTTGATTCACTGAATTGATTTCTTGAGAAGAGAGGTTGAGCGCGTGAATCTCTAAAACTTCGTGACTTCCGAGAAATGAAAATCGCGGACTTTCATCGCCGGCACAACCATTTCGAACGCCTCTTCGCCCGTGGCGCGCACCGCGGGTCCCAGCAGCTCGACGTTTTTCAGCATTTCAATCAGCGACTGATTGAAGCGGAAGTTCCGGGCTGCGCCGGTAACACGCCCGTTCTCAACGACGAACAACCCGTCGCGAGTCATGCCGGTCATCACCTTTTCATACGGGTCGACTTCGCGGATGTACCACAGCCGGGTTACTAGCAGACCACGATCCGTTGAGGCGATCATTTCTCCCAGCGAGGAATCTCCGCCGGTGAACACCAGATTCATCGGCGCTTCCCCATATTCGTTCGGCAGCGCAAATCCATGCCCCGTAGGCTCTTTTCGCGCGGCTTTGGCGGTTGCCCGCGAATACACCAGATTCTTCGGAACGCCGCGATCGACGAGTAAGACACGTTGCCGCGGCAGGCCTTCCCCATCGAAAGGAGCGCCCTGTTGCAGCGGGTGATAGACGTCGTCGCTGATGGTGATGTTTTTTCCGAGGAGTTGCTTCCCCATGCGGTCATTCAGGCAGGAGCGCTTATCTTGCAGAGCTGTGGCTGCGAAATCGTAAAAGAGAAATCCAACTAGATCGAGGACGGCAGCCGGCTCGAGGATGACCGTGTATCGGCCGGGCGGCAGCTCGCGCGCGTTGACGGCTAGATGCGCCTTCTCGCTGGCTCGCGCGGCAAGTTTTTGCGAATCGAACGCGCGCACATCGGCGGAATTAGCTTTGGCCCAGCTCGCGGCGGGCTCTTCCTGCATGGTGACGGAGAATTCTGCATGCGTTTCGCGATACGCCGCGAAAAGACCCCGCGAATTGCCCGTGACGGACTGGCTCTGTCCGGTCGCAAAGATGCCGGCAGCAACCTGGCCATTCTTGACGGCAAAGTCGCAGGCCAAACGGACGGCGCGGGCACGATCTTCCGCGGTAATAGCGGCGCTCTGTTTCACGAAGCGATTCACGCGGCGATACCGTTGCTTCCCAAGCATGGGAAGAACCCGAGGATCTTGCGGCTGGCTGTGCGCAAGCGATAGAGAAGCTTCAATCGTGGCGCGAAGCGAGTCTTCCTCCATGCGATTGGTCGTGGCGCGCGCCGTGCGCCCATCGACCGCCGTGCGAATCGAAACCGTCAGGCCTTGCTCGGCCACGTTCTGATGGATGCCGTTGTTGGCGAAACGTGTCAGGTTGTCTGCAACTTCATCCACATGAACTTCGGTTTCCTCGGCTCCCGTGGACCGCGCCAGACGGAGGACGGTATCGACAATCCGGTGAAGCTCGCGCTCGGGGAGAAGCTCCGCGGCCGGCAGGTTTTTCTTGGAAGATGTTTTCCCGCGTTTCGCTGACGGTTTCATTGGTTGGAAAATGCCGTTCCGATGCGCACGTTCCGGAAGCGCGCCGGTGACGCGCCATGGCCGGTGCCCATGGTCTGCATGGGCTGGCCCTTTCCGCAGTTGGGGGTGCCCCAGAGCGTCCAGTGAGCGAGCTTGCAGATGGCATCACACGAATTCCAGAACTCCGTCGTAATTCCGCTGTAACTGGGATTCTTGAGCATGCGGACTTTCTTTCCGCCTTTGATCTCCCATCCTATTTCCGTCGAAAACTGGAACTGGTAGCGCCGGTCATCGATCGACCAGGAACGGTTCGTCTCCATGAGGATGCCGTCGTTCGTATCCGCTATCAAATCGTCGTGGTCCCATGCGCCGGGCAGCAGGCTCACGTTCGTCATTCGAATGATCGGCAAGCGATTCCAGCTTTCTGTACGCATTGTGCCGGAAGAACGATTTAGGCCGACAAGATGGGCCGTTTCGCGGTTGGAAAGATAGCCGCAGAATTGCCCGTCCTTAATAATGTCCGTGCACTGCGCGGGAACGCCTTCGTCGTCGTAGGCAAACGTGCCGAGCCCCTGGCCGTGATCGAGCCGCGCGTCCGCGACGACATTGACGATGCTGGAAGCGTATTTCAGATGATTCAGCTGGTCGAGCGTCAAAAAACTGGTACCCGCGAAATTGGCTTCCTGGCCAAGAACGCGGTCCAGCTCGATGGGGTGCCCGAT
>JBGQCW010000271.1:0-3772 GCA_041495565.1 Candidatus Acidiferrum sp. | reverse complement strand
TCCCAAATCCAACTACCGCCGCAAGAACGCTCACGGCGACAAAAAGTCCAAAGAAGGCCGATTTTGTTTGCCAGCCGTTTGGCACGCCGCGCCCGTTGAAGTGCGAAGCCACCACCTCGGGCATTTGCGCGTAGTAGGACGAAAAATAGATCGCCGCACCCGCGGCGAGGACGGCGAAAAGCAATCTAGGCAACCTGGCATCTTGCATAGGTGATCCTAACGGCAGCCTAAGTCAGTGGGGAGGGCCGCACAAGTTTTCTGCGCTCATTGGTGTTTCGATAGTCACAGCCCTCTCCGGTTCCCCAGGAACAACACATTACAGATTGCGAGAGTGAACAAACTGAACGCGCCCGATTTGCTCCGCCTCATACTAGAATAGAAAGCGGGTCGCAGCGAGACATGAAAACGACGCAAAAAATTGCCGCCATTGTGCTGGTGCTCCTGCTGGGCGCGACGGCCTACGGACTGTTCCGTACCGCGGAGGCGCCGAAGCTTTCTCCCTCTTCCGAAAAAGGCCAGCGAGCCGCAACCAGCGTGCCGCTCGTCGATCAGACGCCGCTCAAGACCGCGCAACAGCTCGCACAGCTAGCCACCATAGAGGAAGAGCTGCCGCTGGCAAAAGAAGCGCTTCGGCTGGCCGACTATGAAGTGGACCTCGCCTACGACGCCGCTCTGCACGAAGCGAGGCAGCATCCTCCGGCGCTTAGCGCGGAAGCTAAGGAAGCCAAACAACGTCTTCAGAAGGCGCAGAAGCTGGTGGTCGATGATGAGGCCCAAATGGCGCGGCTGAAAGACGTGATCGATAAGACCAAAGATTCGGAAAAGAAGGAAATACTGCAAGAGCAGCTGGATGGCGTCGAAGCCGACCGCGATCTTGCGGTAGACGAAGCCGACGATGCCCAGGAGGATTTTAGCCGCGAGGGAGGCGACCTCGCGGACCGCATCCAGGTAGCGCAGAAGCAACATAAGGACGCTCAGCGCAACGGCCCGGTGAGTTCTGGCAGTCTGGCGGCTTCCCCGGAGCAGTTCGGCTTGATTCACCGCTATCAGCGATGGAGCGGGCTCCACGCAACCCAGCTGCAATTGTGGCGCGCCAAACAGGATTCAGGAAATACCGTCGCTCTTCTCACAGCGAAACACAACGTGCTCGAAGCCAAGCTCGAAGCGGAAAAAGAGAAATCGCCCGACCTCGCCCATCACGCCAGTAAGAGCAAATCGGCCGCCGCAACCAGCGCCGCACCCACGAGTGTGGTGCGCAGCGCGGAAGAGCTTGCCGCGACCGCAGACAAAACTTGGGCGCTCGCCTCTGACCAGGAGGCGCTCTCGAACTACGACAAGCGCATTGAGGCGAACAAGGAGCTTGCGGCGGTCTACGCCAATTGGATCGAAAGCGTCGCTGCCCGCCAGCGTTCCATAGTGCACCGCGCGCTGAATGGCGTCTTCCTGATTCTTGCCATCGCGTTGATCGGCATTTATTTCATGACGGTGCTGGACAAAGTGGTCGGCCGCCTGACCATGGACCGGCGTCAGTTGCAGAACCTCCGGACGCTGGCTCGCGTGACGCTTCGAGTTGTCGCGCTGCTGCTCATCCTGCTGGTGGTCTTCGGGCCGCCGGGGCAGCTCGGAACTTTTCTGGGCCTTGCCGGCGCGGGCTTGACCGTTGCGCTCAAGGATTTCATCCTGGGCTTCTTCGGTTGGTTCGTGCTGATGGGCAAGAACGGCATCCGCCTCGGCGATTGGGTGGAAATCAATGGCGTCACCGGCGAAGTGGTTGAGCTCGGGATGTTTCACACCGTTTTGCTCGAAACCGGCAACTGGACGGATTCGGGCCATCCGACGGGACGCCGCGTAACCTTCACCAACAGCTTTGCGATTGAAGGCCACTACTTCAATTTCTCGACCTCCGGGCAATGGATGTGGGACGAATTGCAGGTGGTGCTTCCCACGGGGCAAGACCCATATCCCGTCATCGATGCGATTCAGAAAAAGGTCGCCGAAGCGACGACCGAAACCGCGAAGCAGGCCGAGCAGGAGTGGCAAAACGCCGCGAGTTCCCGGCAGATGAGCGCTCTATCGGCCGCGCCTGCCATCAACGTGAAGCCAGTCATCGGCGGCATCGAAATCGCCGTGCGCTACATCACGCGAGCCAACGAACGCTACCAGTTGCGCGCCAAGCTCTATCAAGCGGCCGTGGATCTGCTCGGCCAGAAGGCGGTTCCTTCGCCTGCGGCGCCGGCCCCCACGCCCGCTTCCGACTAGACCAAACCCACGGGCAACAAGCCGTCACTCCGTGCTGCTTCGCGCGCGCACTTGTTCTGAGGTAAGCCCGTACATCGGAGGAGTCGGCACGCCGAGAATTCCGAGATAGAGATAGATCTGTCCGCGGTGATGGATTTCGTGCTCGACCATCAAGCGCAGCCATTTCCATTTCGTGATCTCCGCGCCGTCGGGCGTCTTGCATTTGCGCTGCAAATCTTCGTCGCTGAATTTTGCGAAGATCTCCATCGATTCCGCGTGCAGCCGCTCCATGAAAACGATGACGTTTTCATAGCCGTCCGCCAGCTCTTTGCCATGCGTTGTGTACCGGCTCGCATGGCCCTGCAGTGTCTCCGCCCACATGAGCCGCTCCGCCACGGCGATGTGCCTAAGCAAGTCGCCGAGAGTGAATTTTCCCGGCGCGTAGCTCCAATCCAGTTTGTCCGCTGGAACGCAGCGTGCCACGCGCATCGTGCGCTCGCGCACATTTCCAAAATAGTGCAGAAACGGTTGAATCGTGCGGATTTCCATGTCGGCCTCGCCCTAAAGAATGTTCCGTCACCGAAGCTTATCGCAAGAGCTGGCGCGCGCGGATGGCAGAGACCGTGGCACCGGTGTAGAGTACGGCCAGCATCGCATAACCCGCCACCAGGCCCGCGCCCTGCGCCACCCAGCCCAGTGAAAAACTCATGAAAAGCTGCACCACCGTCGTCAAAATTGCCATAGCGGATTGCGTCCGCCCCATAAAATGTCTCGGCACGATGGTCATCAAGGATGACTGCGCCACAACTCCGCCAAGCGCGCGGCAGAATCCAAATACAATCTGCATCAACACGGCGCCCGCGAGAAACGCGACGAACGGAGTTGCCATGTGGCCGGCCGCGAGTCCGGCACACGCTGCAACATAAAGAGGCATCCGCAGCGCTTGCGGAAGCTGGCTGGCAATGAGTCCTCCGATGATCGCGCCGGTGGCCCATCCTGCTTCCAAAAATCCCAGCCCACGCGGACCGGCCCGAAGAATGTCGTTTGCCAGCGCCACCAGCACCACGTTGGCGCTCACCACACCCGCCATCATGATGGCATGTGTGACGCCCAGTGCGCGCACCAGCGGCTGCTGCCGCAGGTAGGCGAAGCCTTCCTTCATGTCCGCGTAGACGGCGAGCGAAAGGCCCGCTTCCACGACCTCCGGATTCTCTCCGGTTTCGAGTGCCTCGGCGGTCGCTTCGGTGGCTTCGTTATATTCTCGCGGATATTTCTGATTCGCCCGCGGCGAAACGTACCCGCGGCGCACTCGATAGAGGCAGTAGGCCGACACGAAATACGTTGCGCCGTCGATCGCCAGAATTCCCGCGATTCCGGCGGTATTGAAGAGGAAGCCGACGAAAGAGCCCGCAATGAGCATGCCGCTCTGCACTCCCACGAGCACCGCGGCATTCGCGCCGGTGAACTGGCTCGGGGGAATCACTTCCTGCACCAGCGCGTTCACCGTCGCCCAATACATCGCGGAGCCGGTGCC
>JBGQCW010000270.1:0-3782 GCA_041495565.1 Candidatus Acidiferrum sp. | reverse complement strand
CCTGGCAGCCGAAAAAAATCTATTACTTCCCCGATGCCGACCGCGAAGACATCTTTCGTGGCAAAGGCCCGAGCTACTCTGTAAAAGAGATTTCACAGTCAACGAAACAGCCCTACTGGCGAATGGCGCTCGACTCCTTCCGCGCCCACCAGACGCAGGCGAAATCCTTTCTCGATACCATCGCCCAAATGGACGAAGCGCAACTCGAAAAAGTGATCACGGCGGAAGGCGGCTGGACGGACGCAATGCAGTTCGTGCTCGGCAAATCGCTGGTCGGCGGGAGCGTGAGCGGAGATATTTTCGAGGGCATCACGCCCGCCGCAATTCCATTTGCCCGGCCGGAAGTTTCCCCCGAACCGTCGCGGCCTGAATTGTCAGTCGAGCTCGCCGGCCCCTGGAGTTTTTACGGCGAATTTCGGCGCGCCCATGGGCTCGCTAATCTGCCGCATCCGCAACCGCCGGAGATTGCGCTTCAGGCTCCCGGCACGCTCGTGATTCCACTGTGGGTCCGCAATCGAACGGCGAAGGCGCAGGAGGTCACGCTCTCCGCCGCTTTGCCCTCGGGGTGGACCACGCTAAGCGGCACAGGGAAGTTTAAAGTGGCGGCGAAGCAAGTGGCGGAGGCCCGCATCGAAGTGAGCCTGCCGGCGCTGGCGGAAAATGGAACGAAAAAGACAGAGCCGCAGGAAATTAGCGTTCACGCGGAATCGAACGGACAGACTATTGGTGACGTCAAACTGCGCGTCGAACTCCGAAAGCGCGCGCTGCCACAGTAGCGCGCTTCAGGCTTTTTTCATGCGAGCGGATTCCATGGCTTCCCAAGCTGCATCCGGCAGCATAAGCAGGTCGTTGAATTCACCCGCGCCGCGCAGCCATTGCCCGCCGTCGATGACCACACATTCGCCGTTAATGTATTCCGCCATGTCGCTCAGGAGAAACGCGGCGAGATTCGCCAGCTCCTCGTGCTTTCCAAAGCGCTTCATCGGATGCTTATCCTTGGCGTGTTCTTCGAATTGTTTCGACGGCATCAAGCGCGACCATGCTCCTTCTGTTGGAAATGGGCCCGGCGCAATGGCATTCAGCCGAATGTGATATTTTGCCCATTCCACGGCCAGAGATGTCGTCATCGCCAGCACACCCGCCTTCGCGCAAGCCGAAGGCACCACAAATCCTGAACCGCAATTGGCGGCCGCGTAGGTGGTCACGATGTTGAGGACGTTTCCGCCCAGCTTCCTCGAAATCCAGCGCTTGCCAAATACCTGTGTACAGTGAAATGTCCCGTTGAGCACGATGCCGACGACGGCGTTGAACGCGTTGGGCGTGAGCTTTTCGGTCCGCGCGATGAAATTACCGGCGGCGCTGTTGACGAGCGTGTTGATTTCGCCGAACTGCTCTTCGGCCTTTGCTGCTGCGGCTTCCACCGCGCCATAGTCGCGCACATCGCAGGTAGAGAAAGCGGCCGCGCCGCCAGCGCTATGGATCTCGCCGCACGTTTCGCGCAACGGCTCCTCGCGCCGGCCGACGAGAAACATCCGCGCGCCCAACGCGGCAAATCGCAGAGCCATCGAGCGGCCAAGCCCCGTCCCGCCGCCGGTAAGAAAAATCGCCCGGCCCTTCAACAAATTTTCTTGGAACACGTTTCACCGCCTCGCACGGATGACCGATGGTGCGCCACCCGGCAGAAGCGCGATTCTAGTCCAGAAGGAAGAATCTGGATGTATTTTTCGAGAGGTATTCTGCGTGGGACGGCAAACCTGCAAACAATCTCAAGGATGCATCTCCGCCGGAATGATGCGTCCCATGGCTTTTGCATACTCCGCGGCAAAAAGCGAGCTTTCTGGATATTCCTCGCTCAATTCGCGGAGGAGTTTTTGCGCTACTGCGTCTTGCTTTTCTCTTCGCGCGGCCAACGCCAGCAAAATCTTCGCAAAAGGCTGCAAGTACCGCCCGCCATCAATCGTTTTTCCAAGCTGTTCCATGCCAAGCTTTTTGTCGCCGTGGATTCCTCCGAACCACAGCATGAAGCGCGCGCCGCCGGAGAGGCTTCCGATGATGTAATTGGCCGAGCCCAGCGCGACATACGCGTCGTTCGCGTCCGGCTGTTCCGCCAGCAAGGCCTTGGCATGTTCGTTGGCTTCCTTCAGCCGTTTCAAGCTCTCGATATGCTGTTTCTTGAGCATCATGTCGGCGTTCGATTCCATTCCTGCGGCGAGGGTCAACGCAAAAAGAGCTTCCGGGTCCCGGCTATTTTTTGCCAGGCGCTGTTTGGCGAGTTTTCGCGCCTGGTCCAGCGCTTCCTGAAAGCGCTTCATCCGCCCCGGATCGGGCTTCCCGTCAATTCCGTGCAGGAATCTCTTCTCATTCAGGAAGAAATCACTGGAGAGCACGCCCTGGCGGAAAAGTTCCTCGAAGAGATAGCTCGCCGCGACGGCCACCTCGCCAAATGGCTCACCGGGATGTTGCGATTCCCAATTGTCAAATTTTTGGCGCGCTTCCAAAAAGTTTTGCGCATAGAGGGAATGAAATCCTGCCGCGAGTTCCGGCACGGACGTAAATGCCGGGCTGCCGCCTTCTTCGTTCGTGCTCGCAGGGCAGGCGGCCGCCGCGAGCAGCAGAAAACAAAACGCACTGTGGATTCGCCAACGCATTCGAAACCTTCGCTTCAGAAGAGCCCTGGCAAGAAGCGCGGCTTGCCGGTCATCGCCGCGCGATAGTCTGGATTTGCAAAGAGCACGCGCTCCTCCGTGGAGAGACGCTGCGCCAGGACACCCATGTGCGCAATCGCTCCCGCCGTGGCGGTGATCCAAGCCGTGTGAATGAGCGGAAGCGCCAGCATCTCGGCGAAGACCGCCGCGTAGTTAGGGTGCCGGACGTAACGAAAAGGTCCGGACGTCACGACGCCGAGGCGTGTCGAGTCCATGACTTGGACGTTCCAATGCTCGCCGAGCGTCCGAATGACCCACCAGCGCACCGCGTTCGCCGCGAGAAATATTGAGAACATCGGCACAGCCAGCCACGGGAGAAAAGGACGCCGAAGGAGGATGACTTCCACCGCCGCACCCGCCAGCACGGCGGTATGCAGCAAGACCATCCAGCGGAATTTCGGCTCAGCGACCTTCGCCGCGCCGCGCGCGATCAGCTCCTCTTGGTGCCGCTTGGAGATGCGCAGCTCCACGAACCGCAGCAGCGCCACGGCGAGAAGCAAGGCGAGAAACGCGATCCTGCTCAGTTCCATTGCAGTAGCAGAAACTCCGCGCTGAAGCCGGGTCCGAACGCCGCGGCCACGGCGTATTCACCTGTCTTGAGCGGCCTCTTTTCCAGCCACTCCTGCAAAATAAAAAGAATCGTGGCGCTCGAGAGGTTACCCACATTGCCGAGAATGTCCCAGGAGGGCTGCGTGTCATACTTCGTCAGGCCCAGCGCCGTTTCCACGTTTCGGAGCAGACGTGCTCCGCCGGGATGCAGGATCCATCCTTTGATCTCCTCCCGCCTTCGGCCGCAACGCTCTAGGAAGCCGGACACTAGCCCGCCGATCTTCGCACCGATCATTTCCGGGACGTCCTTGGCCAGCATAATGTGGAAGCCGGAATCTTTCAGATCAAATCCCATGGCGCCCAGAGAATCCGGAAACGTATAGGTCTCCGAGGCCAGAATCTTCGGCCCGCGCGCACCGTTCCCGCTGACTACTACAGCCGCCGCGCCGTCGCCAAACAAGATCGCTGAAATGAGGTTCGCCTGAGAAATATCTTTACGCTGAAACGTCAGCGACGGCAGCTCCACGG